>JBPCSR010000138.1:0-7000 GCA_051006935.1 Gaiellales bacterium | reverse complement strand
GCGCTCTTCATGTAGACGTGCGCGCACACCGCGTGCCCGGCCTCGTGGATCGCCACGGCGCGCGTCTCGTCAGGCACGTACTCGATGCCGACGGCGGTGCCCGACTCGACGGTGGTGAGCGAGTCGACGATGTCGGTCCAGCCGAAGCGCATGCGGTTGTCGTTGTGCGCGATCGTCAGCGCCATCGAGGTGACCTGCTCGATCATCGCGGGCGAGTAGCCGTTGGTGATGCGCGCGAGCTCGTCGCGGCGCTTGGGCGTGTCGAGGTCGGGCTCGTGCGCGACCTTGCCGAGGTAGAGATCGAAGATGTAGATGCGGTCCTGCTTCGTCGGCGTGCGGAACCACACGTGGCGGCCCATGCGGCCCGGGCGGGTGAGCGCCGGGTCGAGCGCCTCGATCGGGACGTTGCACGCGCCGATGAAGTAGATCTGCTCGTTGGCGGGCTTCGGCTTGGGGATGCGCAGCGAGACGCGGCCGATGCGCCGCGGCACGATGTACACCGCGTCGAGCAGGTTGTTGATGCGGTTGGCGAAGAAGCGCTTCGTGAACGGCGGCGAGCCGAGGCCGTCCATCGACACGAGGATCTGGTTGAGCGCGAGCGAGCCGCCGCCGCCCATGCCGCCGGGCACCATGAAGCCGACCGCGCGGTTGTACGTGCGCGTGAGCGCGTTCGGGTGGACGGCGGGGCCGGGATCGCGATCGGCGAAGCGGCGCTCGCGCCACGCGACCGATTCGAGGATCGTGTCGCCGGGCACGTCGTAGACGTCCTCGAAGGCGAGCGGTCGCGCGCCCGTGGCGCCGCCGAGGCCGCCCGTGCCGAGCGATGCGCGGCGCATGCCGACCGCGTCGATCTCGTCGATGAAGACGATGCACTGGCCGCCCCACTTGCGCGCGAGGCGCTTGGCCTTCCACATCAGGTACCGCACGAGCACGGCGTCGATGCCGATGAAGGTGCTCGCGAAGCCCGAACCGGGGATCGAGATGAACGGCGAGTTGAAGCCCGTCGCGATCGCCTTGGCGAGCATCGTCTTGCCCGTGCCGGGCGCGCCGAGGAAGAGCAGGCCGCGCTCGCGCTTGCCGCCCGCCTTCTCGAACGCCTCGCCCGACTGCCAGAGGCTGACGACGCGGCGCACCTCCTCCTTCGGCTCGGCCTGGCCGCGGACGTCCTCGAGCTTGACGCCCCAGTCCGCGTCACCAGGCTCGAAGCCCTTGATCTGCGTGATGCCCATCGCGAGCAGCGGGCCGAAGAGGATCGCGAAGTTGGCGATGAAGAGGAAGAAGACGAAGACGACCTGGATCAGCGCCTGCGGGTTCGACAGCACGCCGAGCAGGCCGTCGAGGATCCACGTGAACGTGTTGAGCCACGTGATCTCCTCGCCCGGCGACGCGGTGATCAGCCGCACGCCGTAGAGCACGGTGATGATCGCGGCCGCCCAGATGGCGATGCGCACCTTGCGCGACCAGAACCACGCGCGCTTGCGGTCGAGCGCGTCGGCCTCGCGGCGCGCCACGGAGTCGTCGCCGTAGAGCGTGGGCCACGGCACGAGGCGCCGCAGGATCACGTCGATCAGGCCGCGCACGACGGCGACGGCGCCGATCGTGAAGAGCAGGCTCCAGAGGACGCCCCAGTCCTTGGCGATGTACGCCCACAGGAACACGCTCGGTGCGCCGAGCAGGGCCACGAACGTGGCGATGCGGCCGAGCCGCCGCCAGCCGTCGGCGAGGGTCTTCGACGACGTCGTGAAGCCGCCCGTGGACGGCGGGGTCTGCTCGGCGAGCGCCATTGGCCGAAGTGTAGCCCCGCCCGCGCCGCCGTCCTACGCCGGACGCGAGGGGCGGTAGCGGCCTTTCAGCGCACCCGCGAGGAATGCGACGAAGGCCACCATCAGCCCGGCCGCGACGCCCACGATCAGCGTCGGCACGATCCCGCCGCCGCCGGTGCCGCCGAGCGCCTCGCGCACCACCTCGGCGAGCACGAAGGCCAGCAGCGGCGCGACCGACCCGACGGCGCCGCGCAGCGACCCGTACCGCCACCCGAGCACGGCGGCGATCACGAACACGAGCAGCGGCCCGAACGCGCTCGGGTTGCCGAGCAGCATCAGGACGCCGGCGAGCACGCCCTCGGCGGCGAGCCCGATCACGATCGCCTCGCTCCACAGGCGCCTAGACGACTTGGCCTGCGGCGCGGCGAGGTTGGCGCGAAAAGAGCTCATGCGGATATCTTCGCTCACCGCGCCGACACGGTCGGGGACAACTCGACAACGCTCAACTGAACAACGGGGTCTGACCCCTCTGTTCAGTTAAGGACTTCGGCGCACCTCGACCGCGAAGCGCACCACACAGCACCTGGCCAGGCTTCAAGCCAATTCCCGAGGAGTCGACTGCGCAAACTGAACGAAGGGGTCTGACCCCTTTGTTCAGTTAAGGGCTAGGCGCCGTCGTCGTCATCGGACCACGGCGGCTCGTCGCCGCCGGCCGGCACGGGCGCGGCCGTGGTGCCGCCGCTCATCAGGCGCGGGATGTCGCCCTCGGTGATCAGCACCTGGCGCGGCTTGGAGCCCTCATAGCCGGAGATCGCGCCGCGGCGCTCGAGCATGTCAATCAGGCGGCCGGCGCGCGTGTAGCCGACACGCAGGCGGCGCTGGAGGAGGCTGACGGACGCCGTCTCGTGGTTGCACACCACGCGCAGGGCGTCCTCGAGCAGCGGGTCGGAGTCGGGGTCCGTGTCGTCGTCGGCGTCGGCGGAGCCGCCCACGCCCGCGACGGTCTGCGGCATGTCGAGGAAGCCCTCCTCGAACTCGGGCTCGGCCTGGTTGCGGCACTGCTCGACGACGAGCGCGACCTCGTCCTCGCCGACGTACGCGCCCTGGATGCGCTGGATGCGGCTCGTGCCGATCGGGCGGTAGAGCATGTCGCCCTGGCCGAGCAGGCTCTCCGCGCCGGGCGTGTCGAGGATCACGCGCGAGTCCGTCATCGACGAGACGGCGAACGCCACGCGGCTCGGCACGTTGGCCTTGATCATGCCGGTGATCACGTCGACGGACGGGCGCTGCGTGGCGAGCACGAGGTGGATGCCGACGGCGCGCGACTTCTGGGCGAGGCGGATGATGCAGTCCTCGACCTCGGCCGGCGAGACCATCATCAGGTCGGCGAGCTCGTCGATCACGACGAGCACGTACGGCAGCGTGTCGTCCTCGCGGCCGGCGGCGATGCGCGCCTTGTTGAACTCGACGATGTTGCGGCTGCGCGCGGCGCCGAGCTTCTCGTAGCGCCGCTCCATCTCGCCGACGACGTTCATCAGCGCGGCGGCCGCGCTCTTCATGTTCGTCACGACGGGCGTGAGCAGGTGCGGGATCGCCTCGTAGTGGTTCAGCTCGACCCGCTTGGGGTCGATCAGGATCATCTTGACCTCGTCCGGCGTGGAGTTCAGCAGGATCGAGACGAGCATGGCGTTGAGCGAGCCCGACTTGCCCGAGCCGGTCGTGCCGGCGATCAGCACGTGCGGCATCTTGGCGAGGTCGGCGTGGACGTGGTTGCCGCTGATGTCCTTGCCGAGCCAGACCGTCAGCGGGCTGCAGCCGGCGGGGAAGGCGCCCTGGATGTCGCCGAGGGTGACGAGGTTCGGCGACGTGTTCGGCACCTCGACGCCGACAGCCTGCTTGCCGGGGATCGGGGCGAGGATGCGGATGTCGGTCGTGGCGAGCGCGTAGGCGAGGTCGTCCTTGAGCGCCGAGACGCGGCCGACCTTGGTGCCGGGCGCGAGCTGGATCTCGTAGCGCGTGACGCGCGGGCCCGAGACGGTGCCGATCACGCGGCTCTTGACGCCGAAGCTCTCGAGCGCCTCGACGAGCGTCTGGCCCATGCGGTCGAGCGTGCCCTGCTCGATCTCGGCGGCCTGCGACTGCTTGAGCACGCTCGCGTCGGGCAGCTTGTAGTCCTTGTGCAGGCGGCGCGGCTGGGCGATCGCGCCGAGGGCGATCGTGGGTTCGCCGCTCTCGTCGTCGGCGAACACCGACTCGGGCGTCTCGGCGACGAGCTCCTCCCACGCCTCCTCGGCCGTCGGCTACTGGACGGGGACGGGCGTCGGCTCGGCGGGCGGGAACGTCGGCTCGGCCGTGGCCTCGGCCTGCGCGGACTCCTCGCCCCACGCCTCGTGGATCGGGTCGGGGTAGACGATCTCCTCGGGCTCGTCGGCGACGGGCTGCACGTGCTCCTTGCGGGTGCGGCTCGCCTCGCGGTGCTCGATCAGCGCCTGGCGCTCCTCCTCCTCGCGGCGCAGCGCGCGGCGGGCGCTGGCGTCGTCGATGCGGTCGGCGATGCCGCTGTAGATGTCGACGCACGTCTCCCAGAAGGCGGTCCAGAGGACGCCGAGGCTCTGGCCGGCGAGCAGCACGACGCCCATCACGGCGAGCGCGACGATCACGAGCAGCACGCCCGCGTCGCCCGCGGCCGAGGCGAGCAGCTTGTGGAGGTTGCCGCCGACGAAGCCGCCCGCGTTCTCGCTCATGCGGCCCGACGTCTCGTCGTTCGAGAGGGCGAGCAGGAGCGCGAGCAGGATCAGCGGCGCGCCGGCGAGGCGGCGGCGCATGCCGGGCTTGAGGTTCCTCTGCAGGATCAGCGCGCCCGCGCCGACGAGGATCACGGGCAGGAAGATCGCGAACGCGCCGAACGCGACGTGCGCGCCGTCCTTCAGCCGCCCGCCGACGACCGAGCCGTCGACGCCGAGCCAGAGCAGGAGCGCGAGGAAGAGCCCGAGCAGCGTGAGGCCGAGACCAGCGGCGAGCCGCGGAATCGGGCTCGGCTGGGTGCTGCGCTTGCGCGGCGCGGCCTTGCGCGCGGCGGGCTTGCGCTTCGGCGCCGCCTTCGCGGACGCGCGGGGCTTCTTGGGGGCGGGTTTGGACGTGCGCGAACGGGTGGCCACGCTTGGGGCTTCTCCCCGTGCCGGGGTTCTCCTTCGCCGCCGCCGCAGATTCCGGACCCGGCACCGAATCTGCACGTTTCGTGCAGTTTTGGACCCGGGTCCAGAACTGCACGAATTCTGCAGGCTCCGTGCACGGCCGACGTTGACCGACCGCCGGAACGGCCTCTAGTACGCTTCGCACATGGCAGCGCTCGTGCAGCAGTGGGACGCGATCCTCGCGGATGAGTCCGCCGACTGGGAGAACGCGTTCGTCGAGCTGCGCGTCGCCGACAACGGCGACCTCGAGGAGGCGGCGCTGATCCTGTGCTCGCTCAACCCGTGGCACGGCGAGTCGTGGCGCAGCGGCTGGCTG
The DNA here is from genome assembly GCA_051006935.1 of Gaiellales bacterium. Taxonomy (GTDB): domain Bacteria; phylum Actinomycetota; class Thermoleophilia; order Gaiellales; family F1-60-MAGs149; genus F1-60-MAGs149. Next base: position 1,727 of record JBPCSR010000138.1, on the reverse strand, counting down.
CGCTTCCGCGTGGCCCGCACGTTCGGCTACGGCGCCGACGACGAGCACGCGCGCGCGATGCTGGCCAAGGTCGACGCCCGCGGCATCGGCGGCGAGCTCGAGCTGCTGCGCTCGATCGACCGCTTCCAGCCGGTCCACACGCAGGGCACCGTCTAGCTCCGGGAGCGGGCATGCCCTGGGTGCGCATCGACGGGGACGAGCTGCGCGTCGAGGACGCGCGCATCGTCTGGACGCCGGCCGTCACGGCCAACGCCGAGGGCATCGCCTTCTGGCTGCGCGCGTCGGGCGGACGCTCGGTGATGCACATCGCCGGCTGGGCGCCGGGCGCGAGCGCCGCCGACCTCGACGGCCAGGACGTCCGCATCGACAACCCGGGCCCCGACGCCGGCGTCGACGGGCGCTTCATGACGAGCGCGCGCATCCGCTTCGGCCGCGTCACCCCCGACCGCGCCGTCGTGAGCATCGACGGGCAGGTCGAGGCGCTCGACCCGGCCGACGACGCGATCGCGACGTTCGAGGCCGACCTCGTCTGCACCGTCGCGCCGATGGCCGAGCGCGACCACTGCATCGGCTGCGGCGGCCCGCTCGACCGCTTCGCCGAGCCGCGCGACGAGTTCGTCGCGGGCTTCCGCATCACCCAGCGGGTCCTCCCTGTCCTCTGCCCGAGCTGCGTCGGCCAGGTCGACCAGCCGCGCTTCTGCCCCACGTGCGGCGCCGCCTTCGCCGCCGACGCCGTCTCGACGCACGGCGAGGAGGGCCGCACGGGCTACACGGCCCGCTGCCCGCAGGGCCACGTGTTCAGCGGCGCGCTGCCGGGCTAGGCCGCGTCGCCGCCGCGCGGCACGATGCGGAGATCCGCGTCGAGCGCCCGGGCGAGCTTGAGGAGCGTCTTCTGGGTGGGGTTCACCCCGACGGCCTGCTCGATGCGGCTGATCTGCCCCTGCGGCACCCCCGAGCGCTCCGCGAGCTGCGTCTGGGTGAGGCCGTGGGCGTGGCGCAGCTCGTTGATGCTCATCCCGAGCTCGAGCTCGAGGAGATGCATATCGCTCTCCTCAAGCTGCTCCGGCGTGAGACGCGCGCGCAGCTCGCGCAAGTGGGCTTGGGCGTCCGAGAGCTTCCTGGGCATGACACGCATTATGCAATACACCTCATATGTTGTGGAATCGCCGGCGATGGTCAGCGAGCCGACGACGCGCCGTGGCGATGGCCGCGTCCTGCCGTTTCGGGTGCGCGCCCTTATCGAATCCACCGAGCACCACGACCACCCGTCCGCGAGATGTGCCGAAGAACACGCGGAGGAGGAGCTCACGGCGGCGAATCCTGAACTCGTAGAGCCCGCCGCCGAGGCTGCGCCCCCAATGGTCGCGGCAGACATCAGGCCCCAGAGTCGAGAGCCGTCGCTCGACCTCGGCGATCACGAAGACCGCGACCTCCTGCGGCAGGCCGTCAGCCCAGCGGCGAAACGGATTGCCGCCGTCAAGATCGACGTAGTACTGGACAAGCCACGGAGCAGGCACTGCGCCGACCGTAGGAGCCTTCGACCAACGGCCGAGCGACGGGTTCGCGCGGGATCACGTCGGGTGCGCTCCGGCGGCCGATGCGGTGTGTCCCAGCTCCCGCCGGGAGAGGTCGGGGCGAGAGGATTTGAACCTCCGACCACTCGGCCCCCAGCCGAGTGCGCTACCAGACTGCGCCACGCCCCGATGCGCGGGGAGTCTACCCCACCC
>JBPCSR010000137.1:0-7194 GCA_051006935.1 Gaiellales bacterium | reverse complement strand
GCTATCCCGCAGCGAAGGCGCCCGCGTCCACCGATATCCTGCCGCGATGCTCGAGCACCGCTACCCGTACCTGGAGCCCGTCACCCCTGACGGCCTCGACACGATCGAGCGCGGCTGGCAGCGCATCGTCTCCGAACTCGGCATCCGCTTCGACCATCCCGAGGCGCTGCGCCGCTTCGCCGAGGCCGGGCAGGCCGTCGACGGCGACATCGTCCGCTTCGACCCCGACTGGGTCCTCGAGCTGTGCGCCAAGGCGCCGAGCGAGTTCACCCTGCACGCGCGCAACCCCGAGCGCGACATGCGCATCGGCGGCGATCACATGGTCTTCCTGCCGGTGCAGGGTCCGCCGTTCGTGCTGCGCGACGGCGTGCGCGGTGAGGGCACCCTCGCGGACTTCCGCGACCTGCTGCGCCTCGCCCAGTCGATCGACGTCTTCGATTCCGCCGGCAGCCTGCCGCTCGAGCCCAACGACGTGCCGATCGACTCACGCCACCTCGACGAGCTGCGCAGCCTGGTCGAGCTGACCGACAAGCCGTTCGGCGGCCACTCCGTCTCCGTCGACTGCGCGAACGACGCGCTGGCGGTGGCGCGCATCGTGTTCGGCGATCGCGTCGAGCACGAAGCCTGCACCTACACGAACATCAACGTCAACTCGCCGCTCGTCTACGACGAGCGCATGCTCGACGCGCTGCTGATCTACGCCGGCGCCGGGCAGCCCGTGCTCGTCGTGCCGTTCCTGCTGATGGGCGCGATGGCGCCGGCGAGCGTGCCGGCAGCGCTGGCGCAGCAGTTCGCCGAGGCGCTCACGGGCATCGCGCTGATCCAGCTCGTCAACCCCGGCGCGCCGTGCGTGCTCGGCTCATTCCTCTCGACCACCGACCTGAAGAACGGCTCGCCGGCCTTCGGTGGCCCTGAGTCGCATTTCGGCCTGCTCGCCTCCGGCCAGCTCGCGCGGCGGTACGGCCTGCCGTGGCGGGCCGGCGGCGGGGCGCTGACCACGAGCCCGGCGCCCGACGCCCAGGCCGCGTGGGAGGGGATGAACACGATGCAGGCCTCGTTCCTCGCCGGCGCCAACTGGCACATGCACTGCGGCGGCTGGCTCGAGGGCGGCCTGGTCGCGTCCTTCGAGAAGCTGATCATCGACGTCGACATGCTGCGCGTGCTCATCGCCGAGTTCACGCCGATCGAGATCGACGAGGAATCACTCGCCTTCGGCGCGCACGACGAGGTGCGCCACGGCGGGCACTTCCTCGGCGCGGCGCACACGATGGAGCGCTTCCGCGACTGCTTCCACCGGCCTGAGCTGGCGACGACCGAGAACTTCCAGCGCTGGTCGGCGAACGGCTCGCTCGACGCCGCGCAGCGCGCGACCGCGATCTGGCGGCGTACGCTCGACGAGTACGAGCAGCCGCCGCTCGACGATGCCGTTCGGGCCGAGCTCGACGAGTTCGTCGTGCGACGGCGCACCGAACTGGGCGATTAGCGCGCGAGGCGCGGTACCCTGCGCGGCGTGATCAGGGGAGGCGCACGGTGACGGGCCACGGCCACGGCCAGGGGCACGGCCATGCGGAGGTGCACGGTCCCCGCTGGCTGTCGATCCTCGTCGCCGTGGTGCTCGGCACCGCCGCCGTCTTCTCCGGGATCACGGCCTGGCACGCCCAGGTGCTGTCCGGGCACTCCGTGGAGTACTTCACGCTCTCCACGCAGGCCGTCAACGACGCCAACGCCAGCGCGCAGGACGCCGAGCGCGCGATGTCGGGGCAGCGGCAGCTCTTCATCGACTACTCGGCCGCGCTCGACGCGGGCAACGAGGTTCGCGCCAGCACGATCCTCGGCATGATGAGCGCGAACACGCGCACCGCGATCGACTGGTGGCGGAACCAGCCGAAGGCCGACCAGCCGATGTCGCCGTTCGTCTCCGCGAACCCGCAGTGGGACGCGCCGGGCGTCGTGATCGACGCGCAGACCGCGCTCGAGCGGTCCAACGAGTACCTCCACGAGGCCGAGCGCTATCTCAACCGATCGCACACCTTGGAGTTCTTCGCGGCGCTCCTGACGGTCGCGTTCCTGGCGGGCGGTCTCACCGGCGTGTTCGACTCGGTTCGCGCGAAGCTCGCGCTCGTATCGGTCAGCGTCGTGGTGCTCGTCGGGTGCCTGATCGGCACGGTGGTGTACTGGTGAGGCGCCTCGCCGCGTTGATGCTGCTGCTGGCCGCCGCCGCGCTCGCGGCGGCGTGCGGCTCCTCGAGCGCCGGCGGCGACCGCAAGGCGGCTGCGGCGGATGCCGGGAGCTCCGTCCTCTGCGACGGCGCGATCGGGGTGATGGCGCCGTACTCGGGCAGGAGCGCCACCGATCTCGTGCAGATGAACTGGGCCCGCGTCTCGCTCGACAAGTTCAACCTCGACCACGGCACGGCCTTCACGCTCGAGCCGAGCGACGTCGACTTCGACCCGCTCAAGGGCGCCAGCGAGGCTCGACGCCTCGTCTCCGATCCGAACGTGATCGGGCTCGTCGGCCCCAAGACCTCGGTCGTCACGAAGGCGGCCGGTCCGATCTTCGACAAGGCCGGCATGGTGTACGTCTCGCCGTCGGCCACGAACGCCGCGCTCACCGACGGCAGCCTCAAGAACTTCTACCGCGTGGTCTCGAGCGATGCCCTGCAGGCGCCGCGGATGGCGGAGTTCGTCGCCGAGCAGCTCGACCCGCAGACCGTGCTCGTGGTCGAGGACGACGAGGCCTACTCGCAGGGGCTGGCGTACGCCATCGCCAAGCAGCTGACGGCGCGCGACGTCAAAGTGGGGCGGCTGCGGGTGCGACTCGAGCAGCCGTCGTATTCGAGCATCGTCACCCAGGTCACGCCGCAGGTGAACGTGATCGTCGCTCCGCTTCTGCTCGCGACGGATGCGAAGCGGCTTGCCGATGAGCTGCACGCCGCCGGCAAGTTCCCGGAGATCATCGGCGGCGACGCGCTGTTCGTGAACGCCTTCTCCGTGCCGGGCGCCTACGTGACGACCTATGCGCCGGACATCTCGAAGATCGCGCAGGGGCGCGACATCATCCGGCTGTACCAGTCGATCTTCGGCGAGTTCGAGTCATTCGGCGGGCCGGCCTACGTGGCGATGCAGGTCGTGTTGACCGCCGCGTACGACGTGTGCCGGCGGGACGGCGGCATCACGCGCTACGCGGTCGCCAAGGAGGTCCCGAAGATCCGCCTCGCGCACACGGTGATCGGCCAGCCCGTCGCCTTCGACGAGCGTCACGAGCTGGTGGGCGCGAAGACGCACGTGTACCGCGTCACGTCCAACGGCTTCGAGCTCGTCGGATAGCGCCGCCCGGGCGGCCGCCGCATCGGCGATCGCCCGTGACGCGCGTCGTGCTTAGCCCTCCGCGCCGAAGTCCGGGGCCTCCTCGCCGGCGGGATCCGGCGCAGCGGCGAGCACCTCGGCGGGGACCATGCCCTCGTATTGCTCGAAGTTCTTGACGAACTGCGCGGCGAGCTGGTGCGCCTTCTTCTCGAACGCGGCCGGGTCGTCCCACGTCTCGACGGGGTTGAGGAGCTTCGCGTCGACGCCCGGCACGGCGACCGGGATGTGCAGGCCGAAGATCGGATCCTGTCGCGTCTCGACGTCGTCCAGCTCGCCCGACACCGCGGCGCGCACGAGCGCGCGCGTCGCGGCGATCGGCATGCGCGAGCCGACGCCGTACGGGCCGCCGGTCCAGCCGGTGTTGACGAGCCAGGCCGAGGCGCCGGTCTTCGCGAGGCGCTCGCCGAGCATCTGCGCGTAGACGCCCGGATCCTGGGCGAGGAACGGCGCGCCGAAGCACGTCGAGAACGTCGTCTGCGGCTCCGTCACGCCGACCTCGGTGCCGGCCAGCTTCGCCGTGTACCCCGAGAGGAAGTGGTACATCGCCTGCTCGGGCGTGAGCTTCGCGACGGGCGGCAGCACGCCGTACGCGTCGGCGGTCAGCAGCACGACCGCCGTCGGCGTGCCGGCACGGCCCTCCTCGACGACGCCCGGGATGGACGTCAGCGGGTAGGCGACGCGGGTGTTCTCGGTGATCGACGAGTCGGCGAAGTCGATCTCGCGCGTCTCGGGATCCATCACGACGTTCTCGATGATCGAGCCGAACATGCCGGTCGTGGCGTAAATCTCGGGCTCGGATTCGGCCGACAGGTTGATAGCCTTGGCGAAGCAGACGCCCTCGATGTTGAAGACGCCGTCATCGGCCCAGCCGTGCTCGTCGTCGCCGATCAAGGGGCGCTCGGAGTCGGTCGAGAGCGTCGTCTTGCCGGTGCCGGAGAGGCCGAAGAAGACGGCGACGTTGCCGTCCTGCCCGACGTTCGCCGAGCAGTGCATCGACAGCACGCCCTTCTGCGGCAGCCGGTCGTTCATGATCGTGAAGACGGACTTCTTGATCTCGCCGGCGTAGCGCGTGCCGCCGATCAGGATCTCGCCGCCGGTGAAGTCGACCGTGACGAAGCCGCTCACGCGCGTGCCGTGCTTCTCGGGATCGGCCTTGAACTCGGGCGCGTGGAGGATCAGCACCTCGGGGTCGTGCGACGGGATCTCGTCGGCGGTCGCGGGGATCAGCATCGTCTGCGCGAACAGAAGGTGCCACGCGGAGTTCGAGACGACGCGGATGGCGGTGCGGTGCTCGGGGTGCGCGCCGGCCCAGGCATCGAGCACGTACACGTCGCCCTCGTTGAGGAACTCGACCAGGTCCTCGCGGATCACCGCATTGTGCTCCTGCGAGATCGGCCGGTTGACCGGGCCCCACCAGACGCGCCCCTTCGCGCCCGGCTCCTCGACGATGAACTTGTCCTTGGGCGAGCGGCCCGTGTTCGGTGCCGTGTTGACGACGAGGGAGCCGCCCGCGGCGAGCTGGCCGGCTCCGGCGCGCAGCGCGTGCTCGTAGAGCTCGGCGGCCGTCAGGTTCCAGTGCGCGGTGCCGCTCGGGGCGAGGCCGTGGGTGTCGAGGTCGACAGATCCGCGGCGGGTCGTCGTCGGGGCCGTTGCCATCGTGAGGTCATCTCCTGGGTCGTCAGTGCGAGCGCACCGGGGAACGCGTGCGATGAGTCGGAAGCCTACTCATCACATAGGTCATATCCGCAGGTCGATCGGATTCGGCCGAATCCCCGTGCGCATCGTGACGCGCTGCGGCCCGTGGCGACCTCGGCGCTGATGCGGTCCCGGCGGCCGTCGTGCCTCAGTCGTGCAGCGCCTCGACGTCGTCGCAGTGGTGCTTGGCGGCGCGCACGCTCTCGGCGTCCCAGAGATCGCCGACGAGTCGATGGTGCGGCGTGCCGACGACGACGGCGTCGGGATGGTGCTCCTCGCAGGCCGCGGTGACGCACGCGCCGTCGGCGCCGATCGCGGCCTGAGGCGTCGCCGTGAGCCCCTGTGCGCGGGCTGCCGCGCACATCGCCTCGGCGCGCTCCGCGGCCTCGGGCACGGTCTCGCCCTCGAGGAGCTGCTGACCCATGCGATGGCCCATCGCCGGATCCTCGCCGCCGTGCGCGACCATCACGACGTGCTCCGCCCCGACTTCCCTCGCCTTCGCGATCACGCGCTCGGCGACGAGGTCGTCGGTGCCCTGCTCGGTGGAGAACCCCAGAATGCTGCTCATGCGCCAGTTGTACACCGGCGCGTCCGGGATTGCACGCGGCCGACCCGCGCGCGTCCTGCGGCGCGGCCGCGGAACCGGCATCGGGTAGCATCGCGCCCATGACGCTCCAGCTCAACGATCCCGACCTCCTCCGCCAGCAGGCGTACGTCGACGGCCAGTGGGTCGACGCCGACTCCGGCGAGACCTTTCCCGTCTACGACCCCGCCACGGGTGAGGCGATCGCGCACGTGCCGCGCATGGGCGCGACCGAGACGCGTCGCGCGATCGAGGGCGCCGAGCGCGCCTTCAAGGGCTGGGCGGGCCTGCTCGCCAAGGACCGCGCGCGCATGCTGCGCGACCTCGCCGATGCGATGATCGCCAACACCGACGACCTCGCGATGATCATGACCGCCGAGCAGGGCAAGCCGTTCGGCGAGGCCAAGGCCGAGGTGGCATACGCCGCGTCGTTCTTCGAGTGGTTCGGCGAGGAGGCCAAGCGCGTCTACGGCGAGACGATCCCCGCGCCGATGCCGAACCGCCGCTTGGTCGTGCTGCGCCAGCCGATCGGCGTCACCGTCGGCATCACGCCGTGGAACTTCCCCTCCGCGATGCCCACCCGCAAGGCGGCGCCGGCGCTCGCCGTCGGCTGCCCGATGGTGCTCAAGCCGGCGGAGCAGACGCCGCTCAGCGCCCTTGCGGTGGCCGTCCTCGCGGAGCGCGTCGGCATCCCCGCCGGCGTCTTCTCGATCGTCACCGGCGACGCGGAGGACGCACCGAGGATCGGCGGCGAGATGACCGCGAACCCGATCGTGCGCAAGCTCTCGTTCACCGGCTCGACCGAGGTGGGCAAGATCCTGATGGAGCAGTGCTCGCGCACGGTCAAGAAGGTGTCGCTCGAGCTCGGCGGCAACGCGCCGTTCCTCGTCTTCGACGATGCGGACCTCGACGAGGTGATCGCGGCGATGAACGTCGCGAAGTTCCGCAACGCGGGGCAGACGTGCATCAGCGCCAACCGCGTGCTCGTGCAGTCGGGCATCCACGACGCGTTCGTCGAGCGCATGGTCGAGCTCGCCAGCAGCGTCAACGTGGCGCCGGGCTTCGACCCGACGGCGACGATCGGCCCGCTGATCGACGAGCCGGCGCTCGCGAAGGTCGCGCGGCACGTCGAGGACGCGCGCTCGCGCGGCGGCGAGATCCACCTCGGCGGCGACGTGCATCCCGAGCACGGCCGCACGTTCTTCCAGCCGACCGTCATCACGGGCGCGGACATGTCGTGGCAGATGTCGAACGAGGAGACGTTCGGCCCGGTCACGGCCGTGCACCGCTTCGAGGCGGAGGCCGACGCCGTGCGCATCGCGAACGACACGCCGTTCGGCCTTGCGGCGTACCTCTTTACCCGCGACCACGCGCGCATCTGGCGCGTCGGCGAGGGCCTCGACTACGGGATGATCGCCATCAACACGGGCTTCATCAGCGCGGCCGAGGCGCCCTTCGGCGGCGTCAAGGAGTCGGGCATCGGCCGCGAGGGCTCCCAGCACGGCATCGAGGACTTCCTCGAGCTGAAGTACATGGCCTGGGCCGGCATCC
>JBPCSR010000136.1:0-2767 GCA_051006935.1 Gaiellales bacterium | reverse complement strand
GCCTCGAACGGCCGCGGCCGGTCGATCAGCCGGATGATGATCTGGTTCACGCCGAGCGCCAGGGCGGCCGCGAAGTACGCGCCGGTCGTGGCGCGCTTGCCGCGGTCGACGCCGCGGCCGGAGAGCAGCCACGGCACCGCCGCGGCGATGAACACGATCGGCACGATCCACGCGGCGAGCAGCGTGGTGAGGTCGACCAGCAGCGCGTGGTCGCGCACGAACTGGTTGATGGCATGCTCGAGTTGGTAGTCCATGGACGTCCTCCGGCGACCGCTCCAGTGTGCCACCCGTTGCTGAGGGCGCGCTGAGAGCGGATCCGCCTTGCGCGTCGCCCGGCACCTCGCATACGGTCACGGGCATGGCGGACATCGCTGAGCTGCGCGCGGCCCTCGCGGGGATCGTCGGCGCCGACCACGTGACGACCTCGGCGTCCGAGCTCGAGCGGCACGGGCACGACGAGTCGTTCCACGAGACGGCGCTGCCCGACCTCGTCGTCTTCCCCGGCACGACGGAGGAGGTCGCCGAGATCGCGCGTGCCTGCCACGCGCGCCGCGTGCCGATGATCCCGTTCGGCGTCGGGTCGAGCCTCGAGGGGCACGTCAACGCGCTGGCCGGCGGCGTGTCGATCGACCTCGGCCGCATGAACCGCATCCTCGAGGTGCGTCCCGAGGATCTGGATGCGACGGTGCAGGCGGGCGTGACGCGCCGCCAGCTCGAGGAGCGGCTGCGCGAGGACGGCGTCTTCTTCTCCGTCGACCCCGGGGCCGACGCCACGATGGGCGGCATGGCCGCGACCGGCGCGAGCGGCACGACCGCGGTGCGCTACGGGACGATCCGCGAGAACGTGCTCAGCCTCACGGTGGTGACGGCCGACGGCGCGGTCATGCGCACGCGGTCGCGCGCGCGCAAGTCATCGGCCGGCTACGACCTCACGCACCTGATGATCGGCAGCGAGGGCACGCTCGGGATCATCACGGAGCTGACCGTGCGGCTCTTCCCGCTGCCGGAGGCGACCGCCTCGGCCGTCGTCAGCTTCCCGTCCGTGCCCGCCGCCGTGGAGGCGGCGACGGAGACGATCCAGATGGGCCTGCCGGTCGCGCGGATCGAGCTCGCCGACGCGCTCACGATGCGCGCGATCGCGCAGCGCTCCGGCCTGCCGATCGCGGAGCGGCCCACGCTCTTCCTCGACATCCACGGCTCGGCGACGGGCGTGCTCGAGCACGCGGAGCGGCTGGGCGAGATCGTCGAGGCGCACGGCGCCGAGGGCTTCGAGTGGTCGACCGACCCCGCCGAGTGTAAGCGCATCTGGTCGGCGCGCCATCAGGTCTACGAGGCGACGCGCGCCCTGCGGCCCGGCTGCCAGGGCATGCCGACCGACGTCTGCGTCCCCGTCTCGCGGCTCGCGGAGTGCATCGTCGAGACCCAGGCCGACGTGGAGCGGTCCGGCGTGTTCGCGCCGATCGTCGGCCACGTCGGCGACGGCAACTTCCACCTCACGATCATCCTCGACCGCGACGATCCGGCCGAGGTCGAGGCGGCCGAGGCGCTGCACGACCGCCTCGTCCACCGCGCGATCGCGATGGAGGGCACGTGCACGGGCGAGCACGGCGTCGGGTCCGGCAAGACGAAGTACCTCCACGTCGAGCACGACGCGGAGACGATGGCGATGATGCGCCGCATCAAGGACGCGATGGACCCGCTCGGGCTGATGAACCCGGGCAAGGTCCTCAGCGCCTGATCAGCGGCCCTTCCAGACCGGGTCTCGCCCCTCGGCGAACGCGGCCGCGCCCTCGGCCTGGTCCTCCGAGGCCTTGACGGCGATCACGCTCGGCAGGCGCTCGCGGAACGCCATCGCGTCGCCCTCCGTCATGCCCCACGTCTGCACGACGACGTCCTTGATCGCGCGCAGCGGGAGCGGCGCCGCGGCGGCCAGCTCCTCGGCGAGCTCGAGCGCGACCGGGAGCGACTGCCCGGCGGGCACGACCCGGTTGACGAGGCCCCAGCGCAGCGCCTCGTCGCTCTCCATCCAGCGCCCGGTCAGCATCAGCTCCATCGCGACGTGGTACGGCATGCGGCGCGGCAGTCGGATCGCGGCCGACTCGGCGAGGATGCCGTGGTGCACCTCCATCAGGGCGAAGCGCGCCTGCTCCTCCATCACGATCAGGTCCGCGCCGAGCGCCAGCTCGAAGCCGCCGCCGACCGCCATGCCGTTGACCGCGGCGATCACGGGCTTGAGCAGGCCGATCGGGTTCTCGAGCCCGCCGAAGCCGCCCGGTCCGAAGTCGGCCTCCATGCCCTCGCCGCCGGCCGCGGCCTTGAGGTCCCAGCCGGCGGAGAAGAACCGCTCACCCCCGCCGGTCAGGACGCCGACCTTGAGCTCCTCATCGTCGCGCAGCAGGGCCCACGCGTCGTTGAGCGCGCGGCTCGTGGCCGCGTCGATCGCGTTGGCCTTGGGCCGGTCGAGCATCACCTCGAGCACGCCCCCGTGTCGCGCCACCTTCACCGCGTCGCCCATCTCGCCTCCTCGTCTCGGTCGGGAGCCTACCGCCGACGGCGGGTCCGGCGCATCCCGCGCTACGGGCGCGCGCCCGCGCCGGCGTAGGTGAACTTGTGCACCTCGAGCTCGAGCATCGGCTCGACCTCGGTCACGCCGTCCAGCCCGCGCGTGCGCGCGATGATCCGCCCGAGCTCGTCGTTGTCGGCGCACATCTCCTGCAGCACGATGTCGTGTCGGCCGATCAGGGAGGACAGGTACGTCACCTCGCTC
>JBPCSR010000135.1:0-6292 GCA_051006935.1 Gaiellales bacterium | reverse complement strand
GAGGGCGTCCTCGAGGTCGCACATGAACACGCGGGCACCCGAGTTGAGCGCGTTGATCATCATCTTCGGCTCAGCCGGCCCGGTGATCTCCACGCGCCGGTCGAGCAGATCGGGCGGCGTCGGCGCCACGCGCCAGTCGCCGTCGCGGATGTGCGCGGTCTCAGGCAGGAAGTCGAGGCGCCCGCCGGCGTCGAGCTGCGCCTGGCGCGCGGCACGGGCGGCCAGCAGCTCGGCGCGGCGCGGGCCGAGCTCGCGCTGGAGGCGCGTCGCGAGCGCGAGCGCGTCGTCGCTGAGGATCTCCGCCCGCGCGGGTGGGACGGGGCCGACGATCTCGATCTCGGGTGCAACGGGCATGGAGGGTCTCCGGTGACGTATAGGGATTTGCCTATGTCCCGTAGGCGCAGGCCTCATCCTTGCAGGATGGCGCCGCGGCGGCGGCGGTGGTACAACGCACGCCATGACCGCCCGCACGGTGCACGTCGCGATCGCCCAGGCCGCGCCGCGCATGCTCGACCTCGACGGCTGCCTGGACGAGGTCGAGCGCCTCGCCTCGGCGGCCGCGCGCGATGGCGCGCAGCTCGTCGTGTTCCCGGAGACGTGGATCCCCGGCTACCCGGTGTGGATGTACGGCCAGGCCCCGTGGGACGGCGAGCTGCAGAAGCGCGCGTACGCGCGCATGCTGGAGAACGCGATCGAGGTGCCGGGACCGGCCACCGACCGGCTGGGCGCGCTGGCGCGGGAGCTGCGCGTGCAGCTCCACCTCGGCATCCACGAGCGCGATCCGCTGTCCGGCGGCACGCTCTTCAACAGCCTCCTCTCGATCGGGGCTGACGGCGCGGTGCTGGGGTGCCACCGCAAGCTGATGCCGACGCACGCCGAGCGGATGATCTGGGGTCGCGGCGACGGCAGCACGCTCAACGTCTACGACACCGAGCTGGGCCGCGTCGGCGGGCTGATCTGCTGGGAGCACTGGATGCCCCTCACGCGCATGGCGATGCACGGCCTCCGCGAGCAGATCCACGTCGCGGTGTGGCCCGACGTCGGCCCGAACGCCACGCTCGCCAGCCGGCACTACGCCTTCGAGGGCCGGTGCTTCGTGATCGCCGCGGGCTCGTCGCTGTCGATCGAGGAGATCCCCGACGAGCTCAAGGAGCAGACGCTGCTCGGCACGTGGAACCCGCAGGTCGCCAACGACGGGATGCTGCTGTCGGGCGGGTCGGGCGTGATCGGCCCCGACGGCGAGTGGGTCGTGGGCCCCGCCGGCACGGGCGAGGAGATCATCCACGCCGAACTCGATCTGGGGCTGCTCGACGCCGAGTTCCAGCACTTCGACGCGGTCGGGCACTACAACCGGCCCGACGTCTTCTCGTTCACGGTCGACCGCTCCCCGCGCAACGCGGTCGAGTGGCGCTAGCCGGCGGCTACGGCTCGCGCACGACGAGCACGGTGTCGAGCATCGGGTCGCCGCAGTAGGCGATGCGCGTGCCGCTGCGGGCCTCCTCCTGCAGCGCCGCGAGCACCTCGCCGTGGATGCGCTCGCCGGGTGCCAGCGCGGGGATGCCCGGGGGATAGGGCGCGGCGGTCTCGGCCGCGATGCGTCCGACCGCCTCGGCGGCGGGGACGCGCTCGTGATCCGCGAAGAACGCGTCGCGCGGACTCATCGCCGTGTCCGGCTCGAGCGTCCACGCGGTGATCGGCACCAGCGGACGCGGCTCGCCGCGGTGCTCCTCGATGGCGCGGATGATCTCGGTGACCATGAAGTCGACCGTGGCGGGCGTGTCGGCCAGCGTGATCACCGGGCAGAAGGTGTCGCGATCGGCGAACTCGAGGTGCAGGCCGCGCTCCTCGAGCACGTCGGCGACGAGCTGGCCGTCGGCGCCGGTGCCGGGCAGGGTCAGCACGATCTTGGTCGGGTCGTGCAGCAGGAGCGCGGGGGAGCGGTCGGCGATCTCGGCGCCCACGACGCCCAGCCCCGGCACCGCGCGGAAGCGCACGCGTGCCTCCTCGGCCCGGCGGATCGCCTGGCCGAGGAGCTCCTCGCCGCGCTCCTGGAGCAGCTCGCGCGCCTTGTCGATGCTGGCGAAGATCGCACCGGAGGGGCTGGTGGTGTGCAGCCCCTCGAAGGCGGCCTCGAGGCGCTCGAGATCGATGCGCGCGGACTGGGCGAGCACCATCGATGACTGCGTGAAGCCCGTGAGGTGCTTGTGGACGCTCGTGACGAGGGCGTCGGCGCCCGCCTGGAGGGCGTGCGGCGGGAGGTCGGGGTGGAAGCCGAGGTGAGCGCCCCAGGCCGCGTCCACCGTCAGCGGGATGCCGTGGGCATGCGCGAGCTCCGCGTGCGCCGCGACGTCGGAGACGCCGCCGACGTAGCTCGGCTCGACGAGCATCACGGCCTTCGCGTCGGGATGCTGCGCGAGCGCGTCCGCGACGCGCTGCACGGGCATGCCGGCGGTGAGCCCCGTCTCGACGTCGATGTCGGGGCGGATCCAGACGGGTACGAGGCCCGCGAGGACGATCCCGAAGAACAGCGACTTGTGGATCGTGCGTGCCACGATCACCTTGTCGCCCGGCTTGCCGAGCGAGAGGCAGATCGCCTCGTTGCCGTGCGATGAGCCCTGCACCGAGAAGCCGCACCAGTCGGCGCCCCACAGCTCTCCGGCGATCCGCTCCGCCGTGGCCAGGCGTCGCGTCGACACGCGACGGTTCTCCACGCCGGTGTAGTGCGGGATGTCGAGCGCGAGGAATTCGTCGATCAGCTCCGGATTGCGCTTGTGGCCGGGCACGGTGAACGGCGTGCCGGCGTCGGCGAGGAAGCTCCTGTATGCGTCGTACAGCGGGGTGTCGCCCATCGTCAGCGGCCCTCCAGCGATCGGCTGCCGGGCGGCCCGGCGGCGTCTTTTCGGATTGCTCACGCGAGCCGCCCAGACCGCCGGAGTGCGCGGGCAGGGCCCCGTGGAACGTGCGCGATGAGCGTACTCCACCGACCGGCGGACGGCGGCGATCTGGTACACCACCTGCATGCGCCTCGTCCTGCAGCGGGTCACCGAGGCCTCGGTGACGATCGGCGACGAGGTGGTCGGTGCGATCGGGCCGGGCCTGGTCGCGCTCGTCGGCATCGGCGAGGGGGATGACGAGCGCACGGTGCGGCGCGCCGCCGAGAAGACGGTCGAGATGCGCATCTTCCGCGACGAGGACGGGCGCTTCGACCGCTCCGTGCGCGACACCGGCGGCTCCGTGCTGATCGTCTCGCAATTCACCCTGCTCGCCGACACGCGGCGCGGCAATCGCCCCTCGTTCGCATGGGCGGCCGATCCCGCCGTGGCCGAGCCGCTCGTGTCCGCCTATATCGAGGCGATCAAGGCGCTCGGCGTGCCCGTTGCGGGCGGCCGCTTCGGCGCCGATATGCAGGTCGCGCTCGTCAACGACGGGCCGGTCACGATCGTCCACGACGCCTGAGCGGCGCCTCGACCTGCGGACGTCTGGTAGCGTTCGGCACGAGCGCGGCGGTGATGCGCTCGGCCGAGACGGGCCGCGAGCCCGTCTTTTTTTTGGGAAAACGCGAAAGGGGGTGCCAGGTGACCGGAGCAGCGGATCCGCGTGAGGCCGTCGAGCAGCTGATCGCCGCGGCGCGCCCCGACGTGCACGTGTGGGACGTCACCGCGGATCCCGGCCACGGCCAGCTGCGCGTGACGATCGACCGCGAGGGCGGCGTGGACCTGGGCCTCTGCGAGGAGATCTCGAAGGTGCTGCTGCCGCTGCGCGAGGAGTGGGCGCTCGAGGTGTCGTCGCCCGGCCTCGACCGCGCCCTCACGCGTCCCGAGCACTACGCGCGCATGGTCGGCCGCGAGGCCGCGTTCGTCATGCGCACTCCGGTCGCCGGGCGCACGTCCTTCCAGGGCGTGCTCGTCGCGGCCGGACCCGATTCGGTCACGGTCGAGTCCGACGGCGAGCGGCTCGACGTGCCGTACGCCGATGTCAAGAAGTCAACCCTCATGTGGAAGCTGGTGAAGTCGCGATGAGCAAGGAGATCCTGGACGCTGTCCGCGAGTTGGAGCAGCAGAAGTCGATCGACGCCGAGGTCCTGCTGACGGCGCTCGAGGAGGCGCTCGGCGCCGCCTACCGGAAGAGCCCCGAGTCGAAGGGCAAGCACGCGCGCGTCGAGATCGATCGCGATACCGGCGACTTCCGCGTCATGCAGATCGACGCGGACGACGAGCAGCTCGAGTCGCTGGGGCTGCTCGAGTACCCGCTGCCGCCCGAGATGAGCGAGATCCCGGCCGCGGAGCCGGAGCGCCCGCGCCGTGAGCGCCCGGCGTTCTACATCCGCGCCGACCGCGACCCCGATCCGATCGACAACGAGCCCGAGCCGATCATCGAGTGGGACAAGCTCGCCGAGCACGGCATCATCGCCTACGACGCGACGCCGAAGAACTTCGGCCGCATCGCCGCGCAGACCGCCAAGCAGGTGATCCTGCAGCGGATCCGCGAGGTCGAGCGGGACATGATGTTCGAGGAGTACCAGGACCGCGTGGGCGACGTCGTGACCGGCATCGTCCAGCAGGCCGACAACCGCTACTGCCTCGTCGACCTCGGCCGCGTCGAGGCGCTCCTGCCCGGCTCCGAGCAGGTGCCCGGCGAGCGCTACGAGCACGGCGCCCGCATCAAGGCCGTGATCATCGAGGTGCGCAACGGCACGCGCGGTCCGCAGATCGTCCTCTCGCGCCGCTCGGAGGAGCTGATCCGCGAGATGTTCACCCTCGAGGTGCCCGAAATCGCGGACGGCCTCGTCGAGATCCGCCAGGTCGCTCGCGAGGCGGGCTACCGCGCCAAGATCGCCGTCGAGTCGAAGGTCCAGGGCGTCGACCCGGTCGGCGCCTGCGTCGGCCCGCGCGGCTCGCGCGTCCGCATGGTCGTGGGCGAGCTCCGCGGCGAGAAGATCGACATCATCCCGTGGAACGACGAGCCCGCCCGGTTCATCGCCAAGGCGCTCGCCCCGGCGCGCGTCCGCGAGGTGCTCGTCGACGACGAGAGCATGCAGGCGACCGTGATCGTGCCCGATGACCAGCTCTCGCTGGCGATCGGCCGCGAGGGCCAGAACGCACGGCTCGCCGCCAAGCTGACCGGCTGGCGCATCGACATCAAGTCGGAGACCGAGTTCGCGATGGAGGGCGACGAGGAGTACGCCGGCGCGGACAACATCGCCAAGTACCTCGAGGCCAGCGGCTACGACGAGCGCGCCATGAAGGCGCTCCTCAAGGAGGGGCGCGTGTCGATCAACGGCATCGTCGTGCGGCGCTACGAGCGCCTCGTCGGCCCCGAGGACGTCGTCACGATCGACGGCGAGGAGATCGAGCGCCCGCGCGTCAGCGCGGCGACGCCGGCCGAGGAGTCCGAGGTCGCGGCCGAGATCGCCGGCGAGATCGACGCCGAGGTCGAGGCCGAGGAGGTCGAGCAGGCGGAGGTCGAGGAGATCGCCGCCGAGGTTGAGGCGGAGGTGGAGGCCGAGGAGGCCGCCGCGGCGCCCGACGTCGAGCTCGAGGCCGACGAGGGCGACGAGGGCGACGACGCCTAGCGCCGCCGCGCCCGGGCCCGAGCGCACCTGCGCGGGCTGCGGGCGGCGTCGACCGCAGGCCGCGCTTGCGCGGCTGTCGGTCGACGCCGCCGGCGGCCTCGCGATCGGCGCGCGGAGCGGGCGCGGGACGTATCTCTGCCCATCGGCCGCCTGCGCGGAGCAGGCGCTCCGCACGCGCGCGATTCCCCGTCGGCTGCGCGGGTCCGTCGCGGTTCCCGAGGACCTGGGCGCGCGCGTCACGGCCCTGCTGGCGGGAGGCCCGAATCCGCATGGCTGATAGGATCACCCGCTGATGGCGAAGCGACGAATCGTGGAAATCGCGCGCGAGCGCGGGCTCGATCCGAATGAGGTCGCCCGCGTCCTCTTCGAGGCGGGCGTGCCGATTCAGCGCGACATGGTCGACGAGGTCGCGGCCGCTCGCGCGCTCGCCGGCTCGAAGCCGAAGAAGCCGCCGGCGAAGAAGAAGCCCGCCGCGAAGAAGCCCGCCGCCGCCAAGGGCGCCGCCGAGGCGAAGCCGGCCGACCCGGCTGCCGCCCACCCGAACGCGATCAAGCCCGAGCCCGTGGCCCCCGCCGCGAAGAAGGCCGATGAGGCCCCCGTCGCCGAGGCCGAGCGCCCGGCCCGCACCGAGCGCGCTCCGCGCCCGACGTCGGGCGGCAGCCGCTTCGCCCCGCCGCCGCCCCCCGGCGGCGCACCGGCCGGGCGTCAGCGCCCGCAGCG
>JBPCSR010000134.1:0-5183 GCA_051006935.1 Gaiellales bacterium | reverse complement strand
AGGACCTTCTCGAGGTCCTTCGGCGCGATGTCGAGCAGGTAGCCGATGCGGCTCGGGACGCCCTTGAAGAACCAGATGTGCGAGACCGGCGCGGCCAGGTCGATGTGGCCCATGCGCTCGCGGCGCACCTTCTGACGGGTCACCTCGACGCCGCAGCGCTCGCAGATGATGCCCTTGTAGCGGACGCGCTTGTACTTGCCGCAGTAGCACTCCCAGTCCCGCGTGGGGCCGAAGATGCGCTCGCAGAAGAGGCCGTCCTTCTCCGGCTTGAGCGTGCGGTAGTTGATCGTCTCGGGCTTCGTCACCTCGCCGCTGGACCAGGACTGGATGTCCTTGGTCGAGGCGAGGCCGATCTTGATGTAGTCGAAATCGCTGACGTCGATCATGTCACTGTCTCCTTATCGGGTGGGATGCCGTTGGTCGCCGGGGCGGCCTACAGCTCCCCCTCCTCGTCAGCGGGCTCGCCGGCACCGAGCGCCAGCGCGTCCTCGTCTTCAGCATCGCCGCTCTCGGCCTCGAGGTCGACCTCCGAGTCGAGCGTGGCGTCGGCCGCCGCCTCCTCGGTGTCGTCCTCCATCACGTCGGCCTCGTCGACGGACGCTTCGCCCTCGCCGCGGACGCGATCGGCCGACAGGTCGACGCCGAGCTCCTCGGCGGCACGGATCAGCTCGTCGTCCTCCTCGGAGACGGCCACGTCGCGGCCGTCCTCGCGCATCGGGCGGACGTCGAGCGCCAGCGACTGCATCTCCTTGAGCAGCACCTTGAAGCTCTCCGGGACGCTCGGCTCGGGGATGTTCTCGCCCTTGACGATCGCCTCGTAGGCCTTGACGCGGCCGACGGTGTCGTCGGACTTGATCGTCAGCATCTCCTGGAGGGTGTGCGCGGCGCCGTACGCCTCGAGCGCCCACACCTCCATCTCGCCGAAGCGCTGGCCGCCGAACTGCGCCTTGCCGCCCAGCGGCTGCTGGGTGACGAGCGAGTACGGGCCCGTGGAGCGCGCGTGGATCTTGTCGTCCACGAGGTGCAGCAGCTTCAGGATGTACATGTAGCCGACGGTGATCTTCTGGTCGTACGGCTCGCCGGTCTTGCCGTCGTACAGCTGGACCTTGCCCGACACGCGGCGGCCCTTCTCGTCGTCGACCGAGAGCTTGACGGGGGAGTCCTTGTGCTTCTGGATCCACTCGTACAGCTCGTTGTCGACCTCCTCGACGGTCGCGCCGTCGAAGACCGGCGTCGCCACCCACTCGGAGGGGCTGACGTCGTCGTCGGTGCGGTACTTGGCCGCGAAGCCGAGGTGCGTCTCGAGGATCTGCCCGATGTTCATGCGGCTCGGCACGCCCAGCGGGTTGAGGATCATGTCGATCGGCGTGCCGTCCTCGAGGAACGGCATGTCCTCCTCGGGGACGATCTTCGAGATGACGCCCTTGTTGCCGTGGCGCCCCGCGAGCTTGTCGCCCTCGGAGATCTTGCGCTTCTTCGCGACGTAGACGCGGACCAGCTGGTTGACGCCGGCGTTGAGCTCGTCGCCCGCCTCGCGGTCGAACATCTTCACGTCGATGACCTTGCCGCCGTCGCCGTGCGGGACCTTCAGCGAGGTGTCGCGGACCTCGCGCGCCTTCTCCTTGAAGATCGCGCGGATCAGCTTCTCCTCGGCCGTCAGCTCCGTCTCGCCCTTCGGCGTGACCTTGCCGACCAGCAGGTCGCCCGAGCGGACCTCGGCGCCGATGCGCACGACGCCCATCTCGTCGAGGTCGCGCAGCGACTCCTCCGAGCGGTTCGGGATGTCGCGGGAGATCTCCTCGTCGCCGAGCTTCGTCGAGCGGGCGTCGACCTCGTACTCGTCGATGTGGACCGACGAGAGGATGTCGTCCTTGACGACGCGCTCGGAGAGGATGATCGAGTCCTCGAAGTTGTAGCCCTCCCAGGCCATGAACGCGACCAGCATGTTCTTGCCGAGCGCGAGCTCGCCCTGGTCGGACGCGGAGCCGTCGGCGAGCACCTCGCCCGCGGCGACCTTCTGGCCCTCGAGGACGATCGGCTTCTGGTGGATCAGCGTGCCCTGGTTCGAGCGCATGAACTTGACGAGCTCGTAGCTGTCCTCGCCGCCGTCGTTGGCCTTGACCGTGATCGAGTCGGCGTCGACGTGCGACACGACGCCCGCGCGGGCGCTGACGACGACGTCGCCCGTGTCGATCGCGGCGCGCGCCTCGAGGCCGGTGCCCACGACGGGCGCCTCGGAGACGAGCAGCGGCACGGCCTGGCGCATCATGTTCGAGCCCATCAGGGCGCGGTTGGCGTCATCGTGCTCGAGGAACGGGATCAGCGCCGTGGCCACCGAGACGAGCTGCTCCGGGGCGACGTCCATCAGCGTCACCTCGTTCGGCTCGACCTGCGCCAGCTCGCCGCCGTGCTGGCGGACGACGACGAGGCCGTTCTCGCCGAGCAGCTTGCCCTTGGCGTCGATCGGCGAGTCGGACTGCGCGATCAGGTGGTGCTCCTCCTGGGAGGCGTCGATGTAGACGACCTCCTTCGTGATCGCGCCGTTCTTGACCACGCGGTACGGCGACTGCACGAAGCCGAACTCGGAGACCGTGGCGTACGACGAGAGCGAGCCGATCAGGCCGATGTTCGGGCCCTCCGGCGTCTCGATCGGGCACATGCGGCCGTAGTGGGTCGGGTGCACGTCGCGCACCTCGATCGGAGCGCGCTCGCGGGTGAGGCCGCCGGCGCCGAGCGCCGACAGGCGGCGGCGGTGCGTGAGGCCGGACAGCGAGTTCGTCTGGTCCATGAACTGGGACAGCTGCGACGAGCCGAAGAACTCCTTCAGCGCGGCCACGACCGGACGGATGTTGATGATCGTCTGCGGCGTGATCGTGTCGATGTCCTCGGTCGTCATGCGCTCCTTGACGACGCGCTCCATGCGGTAGAGGCCGACGCGGAACGCCTCCTGCACCAGCTCGCCGACGGTGCGCAGGCGACGGTTGCCGAAGTGCTCGTACTCGTCGAGCTCGCGCGCGACCTCGTCGGTGCGCGGGATCTCGCGGCACGTGTCGGCGAAGTCGCGGATCTCCGGGTCGTCGACGCCGAGCATGATCGGCAGGCGCACGACGCGGCGCACGAGCTCGATCAGGTCGCGGTGCGTGAGCACGCGGACGTCGGCGTCGACGTCGAGGCCGAGGCGCGAGTTGAGCTTGTAGCGGCCGACGCGCGTGAGGTCGTAGCGCTTCGGGTCGAAGAACAGCGTGTCGAACAGCTTCCGCGAGTTGTCGATCGTCGGCGGCTCGCCCGGGCGCTGCTTCTTGAAGACCTCGATCAGGGCCTGGTCGTGCGTCTTGGCCGGGTCCTTCTCGAGCGTGAGGTCGATGAAGAGGTTCGGCTCGCCCGTCTCCGGGTCGCGGAACAGGTTGCGGATGCCCTCGTCGGAATGCGTGTCGAACGCGTCGCCCGTGACGGCGTCGACCTCGGGCAGGGCGCGGAGCAGCGTCGTCACCGGCAGCTTGCGCTTGCGGTCGATGCGCGCGTAGACCTGGCCCTTCTTGTCGATCTCCAGCTCGAGCCACGAGCCGCGCTGCGGCATCAGGTTCGCGGTGAAGACCTGCTTCGCCGGGTCCTTCGGCTCCATGATGTACGCACCCGGCGAGCGGACGAGCTGCGTCACGACGACGCGCTCGGTGCCGTTGATGATGAACGTGCCCGCGTCCGTCATCTGCGGGAAGTTGCCCATGAAGACCCGCTGCTCGCGGATCTCGCCCGTCTCCTTGTTCACGAACGCCACCGTCATGAACAGGCCCGACTCGTAGCTCTTGTCCGTCTCGCGGCATTCCCGCTCCGTCACGGCGGGGGGCTCGAAGACGTGGTCGCCGAACTCGACGGCGAGCGTGCCGGTGTAGTCCTCGATCGGCGAGATGTCGTTGATGACCTCGCGGATGCCGGTCTCCATGAACTGCTTGAACGACGCGCGCTGGATGTCGATCAGGTTCGGGACCTCGAGGATGCGCGCGGCAGGGGTCTGCTCGAGGTGGGAGAAGTTGCGGCGCTGGCGCTTCGGGCGGGGCTTGGCAGAGGCCACGGGCCCTCCTATGGATGGAAGGTGTGCGACGGAGCGCCGGACCCGGGCGAGGTCGTCGGCGCGAAGGCGCACCGTAGCACAGAGCCGAGGAGCCATGCGGCGCCCCTACCGGGGCGGGGCCTTCGGACGCAGGGAAGGTACCGCCAGCCGGGTGCCGCGTCCACCCGAATCCGCGCATCGCTCCAGAAAGGTGTAGCATCTGCGTCGTGCTCACGATCGCCGAAGCAGCCGCCCGCTCGGGCCGGGGCGCGGAGACGATCCGCCGCTGGGTCCGCAGCGGCCGCCTGCCCGCCCACCGCGCCGGCGGGCGCCTGCTCGTGCACGCCGAGGACCTCGACGCGCTGACCGCCCGGCCCGCCCACGACCTGCCCCCCGGCTGGGCCCGGACGACCTGGGGCTCCCGCCAGCCGGACTGGGTGGCGGAGCTGCGGCGGGCCCGCGGCGGGCGGAGGCTCGCGGGATGACCGTCGCAGGTCGTCGGCGGCGCCGCTGATGCTGGTCGTCGACCCCACGGTCATCCTGCCGATGCTCGCGGCGCGGCCGCCGTGGACGAGCGCCGGCTCGGACGACCTCGTCGCGCCGCCCCTGCTCTGGTCGGAGTGCCGATCGCTCCTGCACGACCTCGCCCGCCGCGGCGTCGTGCCGACGGCCGAGGCCCGCCGCATGCGCCGCGCGCTCGACCGCGCGCCGATCACCGAGCTCGGGCACCCCCAGCTCGGCGAGGAGACCTGGCGGATGGCCGACCTGATGAACCACCCGCGCACGGAGGCCGCCGAGTACGTGGCCCTGGCGCGCCTGACCGGGGCACCGCTCGCCACGCTCGATCGCGACCTGGCCGAGCGCGCCGCGGCCGCCTGCCGCGTGGAGGTGCCGGCCTAGCGCTGCCGCCGCGCCGCACTCCCGTTGCGGGCGGCCCGGGACCACCCGTTCGAAAGCGGCCGTAGACTGGACGCATGTCCACCATCGCGCTCGTCGCCATCCTCATCGTCGTCGTGCTGCTGCTGATCGCCGCGGGCTCGATCCGCGTCGTCAACGAATACGAGCGCGGCATCCGCTTCCGGCTCGGCAAGGTGCGGCGCGACCCGTTCGAGCCCGGCCTGATGATCAAGTTCCC
>JBPCSR010000133.1:0-3555 GCA_051006935.1 Gaiellales bacterium | reverse complement strand
TCGTTGAGCCGCACGCGCGCCACCTCGGCGTCGGTCGTGAAGCACCGGCGCTCCTGGTCGGTGTCGGCGTGGATCAGCTGCAGCGGGCGATCGCCCGGCTGCACGTCGACGGGATAGGCGGTCGGGGCCGAGGCGCGCGACTGCGCGACGAACAGGCCGCCCTTGGTCGCGCCGATCCACACCTCGGTGCTCGGCCCGCTCAGCACGGCGACGGGCTTCGCCGTCGCGCCCTTGCCCTTGACCGGCTCGGCGCCTACCACGGCGGCGCCGTCGCCGCCCAGCACCGTGCGGCGCGGCCCCGACAGCTTGGCCGCCTCCTTCAGCTCGCCGACGACGATCTTCTTGAGCTCCTCGTGCGAGTCGAGGATGCGGCCGATCTCGTCGACGCGGTCGCCCTTCGCCGTGCGCTCCTCCTCGAGCTTGAGGCGGTTGAGGCGGGCGAGGCGCTTGATCGGCATGTCGATGATCCACTGCGCCTGCTCGTCGTCGATCGGCACCGCCTTGGTGTGCCCGTGCGGCACGACCTTGAGCTTGGCGATCAGCTGCTTCTTCGCGTCGTCGTCGTCCTCCGACCCGCGCACGATCTTGATCACGGCGTCGATCGCATCGAGCGCGGCGAGCAGGGCGATCAGCCGGTGCAGCTCGCGCAGCAGCTCGTCGCGCTCGAACTCGAGGCGGTTCGTGACGATCGTGAAGCGGAAGTCGACGAACCGGTCGAGCGCCTCGCGCAGGCCGATCTGCCGCGGCGAGCCCTCGACGAGGACGGTCATGTTGATGCCGACGGTGACGCGCAGCGAGGTGGTGCGGAAGAGGTCGCTGATCAGCCGGTCGAGCGAGCCGCCGCGCTTGCAGCGGATCTGCACGCGCGTGCCCGTGCGGTCCGTCAGGTTCTTCGGCATCTCGGTGACGTCGCGGATCTTGTCGGCGCGCGCGGCCTTGACGACCTCGGCCACGATCTGGTCGGGCGAGACGCCGTACGGGAGCTCGGTGATGACGAGCGCCTGCACGCCGCCCGACAGCTGCTCGGTGTGGAAGCGCGCCTGCAGCCGCACGGTGCCCTGGCCCTTCTCGTACGCCTCCACGAGGCCCTCGGGGTCGACGAGGATGCCGCCGGTGGGGAAGTCGGGACCCGGCATCGCCTTGAGCAGGTCCTTCAGCGTCGCGTCGGGGTTCTCGGCCAGCTTGATCGCCGCGGCGCACGCCTCGGCGAGGTTGTGCGGCGGCACCTCGCACGCCATCGACCAGCCGATGCCGCGCGAGCCGTTGACGAGCAGGTTCGGGAACGTGACGGGCAGGACCCACGGCTCCTGCTTCTTCTCCGTGAAGTTCGGCTGGTACTCGCGGACGATCTCGGGACGCAGGTCGCCGAGCCACGCGGTCGCGGCGGGGGAGAGGCGCGCCTCGGTGTAGCGGTACGCGGCGGGCGGGTCAGAGAACTCCTTCGGGCCGACGCTGCCCCAGTTGCCCTGGCCGTCGACGAGCGACACGTTGAGGACGAAGTCCTGCGCCATGCGCACCATCGCGTCGTAGACCGCGGAGTCGCCGTGCGGGTGGTAGTTGCCGATCACGTGGCCGACCGTCAGGGCGGACTTCTGGTACGGCCGGCCGGCGCGGCCGCCGAGCTCGTCCATCGCGTGGATGATGCGCCGCTGCACGGGCTTGAGGCCGTCGCGCACGTCGGGCAGCGCGCGCCCGAGGTTGACGTACATGCCGTACGACAGCGCGCGCTCGAGCAGCGCGTCGGAGGCGTCGATCGCGTCGCCCTCCCAGTCGAGGCGCGCGATCCCGCCGCCTCCGTCCTCGTCGCCGCCGTCGCCCGCGGCGGTGGGCACGTCGTCGTCCGGCTCGTCGGCCTCCTCGATCGCCTCGGCCTCGTCGACGGCCTCGGGCTCG
This sequence comes from Gaiellales bacterium, assembly GCA_051006935.1. Taxonomy (GTDB): domain Bacteria; phylum Actinomycetota; class Thermoleophilia; order Gaiellales; family F1-60-MAGs149; genus F1-60-MAGs149. Next base: position 1,662 of record JBPCSR010000133.1, on the reverse strand, counting down.
GGCACCGCGGCCGTGCGCGCGCGCTTCGGCTTGGCGGGGTCCTCCGCGACGGGCTCGTGCTCGGAGGTGGGCTCCTCCTCGACTTCGACCGCGAGGTCGAGCTGCGCGTCGTCCGGCGCCGCCTTGCGCCGGCTCACACCAGCACCTCGGCGTCGGTGGCCGACTCCTCCAGCCAGGCGCGCCGCGGGGCGGGGTTCGAGCCCATCACGAGGTCGACCGTCTTCGCCGCCTCGGCGGCGTCCTCGATCGAGATCTGCTGCAGCCGCCGCGTGGCCGGGTCGAAGACCGTCTCGCGCAGCTGGTCGGGGTTCATCTCGCCGAGGCCCTTGAAGCGCGTGACGTGCTCGCCCGTGCGCTTCGTCTGCTTGAGCGTCTCCTTGAGCTCCTCCTCGGTGTGCACGTAGACGGCCGAGCCGTCTTTGAGCGACACGCGGAAGAGCGGCGGGCGCGCGAGGAACACGCGGCCGCCCGCGAGCAGGTCGGGGAAGAGCTCGTGGAACAGCGTGATCAGGAGGTTCGTGATGTGCGCGCCGTCGGCGTCGGCGTCGGCGGTGATCACGACCTTGCCGTAGCGCAGGTGCTCCTCCTCGAGCGTCGCGACGAGCGCGGCGCCGATCACGTCCTTGCGGCCGCCCAGCGCGACGAGGATCGAGTCGACCTCCGCGTTGTCGAACGCCTTGCCGTTCTTGGCGCCGAGGACGTTGAGGATCTTGCCGCGGATCGGCAGGATCGCCTGCGTCGCGTTGTCGCGCGCCTGCTTGGCGCTGCCGCCGGCGGAGTCGCCCTCGACGATGAAGATCTCGCGGTCGATCGCGGGGATCGCGGGGTTGTCGATCGTGTCGGCGAGCTTCCCCGGCAGGTTCGAGTCGCTCATGATCGACGTCGCCGCGTTGCGCAGCTTCTTCGAGATCTTCGCCTTGGCCAGGCGCACGTCGCGCGCCAGCACGACGCGGTCGAGGATGCGCTTGGCGTCATCGGCGTTCCTCTTGTCGGCCAGCCAGTCGGCGAGCGCCTGGCCGGTGAAGGCGGCGACGGCGGTCTGCGCCTCCTGGTTGTTGAGGCGCCCCTTCGTCTGCCCCTCGAACTGCGGGTCCTCGAGCATCACGGAGATCGCGCCGGTCAGGCCGTCGGCGACGTCCTTGGCGTCGAGCGACTCGCCCTTGTCCTTCTTGAGCCGCCCCGCGTCGTAGGCCGCCTGGTTGAGCACGCGCGTCAGCGCGCGGCGCAGGCCCGACACGTGCGCGCCGCCGTCGACGGTGTTGACGACGTTGCAGAAGCTGAAGACGCGGTCGTCCGCGCCCATCGTCCACTGCAGCGCGATCTCGATCGGGATGCCGCCCGTCTCGCCGGTCTGCGAGATGATCGTCGGGTGCGCGACGTCGCGGCTCTCGTTGAGCTACTCGACGTAGTCGGAGATGCCGTTGTCGCTCCGGTAAGTGTGCTCGGCGCCGTCGGTCGTCCGCAGCGTGAAGGCGAGCCCGCGCACGAGGAACGACTTCTCGCGCAGGCGCTGCTTGACCGTCGTGTTCGAGAGGTGCGCGTTCTTGTCGAAGATCGTGCGGTCGGGCGTGAAGCGCACGGTCGTGCCGGTGCCCTCGCCCTTCTTCAGCTCGCGCACGTCCTTGACGGGGCCCTTCGGCACGCCGCGCGCGTACGTCTGGG
>JBPCSR010000132.1:0-8328 GCA_051006935.1 Gaiellales bacterium | reverse complement strand
ATCGGGCCGCGACGTCGGCCTGCCGGAGGGCCAGATGGGCAACTCCGAGGTCGGGCACCTCGCGATCGGCGCCGGCCGCGTCGTGCCGCAGGACCTCGTGCGGATCTCCGACGCCGCGGAGCGCGACTTCGCGGAGACCACGGCGCTGATCGACGCGTGTCGGCGCGCCCGGGCGGGCTCCGGCACGCTGCACGTGGTGGGGCTCGTGTCCGACGGCGGCGTCCACAGCCACGTCGACCACCTGCGCGGCCTCGTGCGCCTCGCCGTCGCGGAAGGCGTGACTGTGGTGGCCGTCCACGCGATCACCGACGGTCGCGACGTCTCGCCCGACCAGGCCCGCGCGCTGCTGCCGGCACTGGCGGCGGAGTGGGAGGGCGGCCCGGCGCGGATCGTCGACGTGTGCGGCCGCATCCACGCGATGGACCGCGACAACCGCTGGGAGCGCGTCGAGCGCGCCTGGCGCCTGTACGCGCTGGGCGAGGGCGCGCACGCGGCCGACGTCGCCGCGGCCGTCGAGGCGTCGCACGCGGCCGGCGTGACCGACGAGTTCATCGAACCGGTGGTAATCGGCGACGGCGCCCCGATCGCGGCCGGCGACGAGGTGGTGTTCCTCAACTTCCGCCCCGATCGCGCCCGGGAGATCTGCATGGCGCTCGCGGACCCGGCCTTCGCCCACTTCGACCGCGGCGGCCACGGCGTGGCGCGGCTGACGGCGATGACGGCGTACTGGGACGGCCAGCCCGGCGCGATCGCCTTCCCGGAGGAGCGCCCCACGCAGGTTCTCGCCGACGCCCTCGAGGGTGCCGACGTGTCGCAGCTGCACGTCGCCGAGACGGAGAAGTACCCGCACGTCACGTACTTCTTCAACGGCGGCCGTGAGGCCGAGCACACCGGCGAGGCGCGCGTCCTGATCCCGTCGCCGCGCGACGTGGCCACCTACGACGAGCGCCCCGAGATGAGCGCGGCGGGAGTGGCGGAGGCGGCGATCGAGGGCATCCGCAGCGGCAACTACGGCTTCGTGATCGTCAACTTCGCGAACCCCGACATGGTCGGTCACACCGGGGACATCCCGGCCGTCGTGCGCGCCGTGGAGGAGGTCGATCGGCGCCTCGGCGACGTGATCACGGCCGTGCGCGACGTCGACGGCATCGCGCTGGTGACCGCGGACCACGGCAACGCGGAGCAGATGCTCGACGCGGACGGCCGGCCGCACACGGCGCACACCACGAACCCGGTGCCGCTGGTCCTCGTCGGCGGCGACCGCGGCCTGCGGCCCACGGGCCGGCTCGCCGATCTGGCGCCCACCGCGCTCGACCTGCTCGGCGTCCCGGTCCCGGCCGAGATGTCCGGCACCTCGCTCGCCGTCTAGGGGCTACATGCCGAAGAGCAGGCGGTCGCCGAACTGCGTCGGCAGCCCGGCCTCGCCGATCTCCTTGGCGGACTGCGCCGCGTCGTAGGCGACGCGGCGGAACTCGACGCGCACCGGCTGGCCCTCGTCGACGTCGAGCACGAGGTACGACGCGCGGCTGTCGCCGTCGCGCGGCTGGCCGACAGAGCCGGGGTTGGCGAGCAGCCGCACGTCCTCGGCCAGCAGCTCCTCGCGGCCGGGCGGCGCGTGCCCGCCGGTGACGCGGTCGCCGACGCTGCGCGCCGACATCGGCACGTGCGTGTGCCCGACGAGCACGACCTTCGCCTCGGGCGCGTTGGCCAGCGCGATGGCGGCGCCGGGGCCGTCGATCACGTACTCCCAGACGGGGTCGCGCGGCGAGGCGTGCGCCATTGCGACGAGGCCGGAGACCGCCGTCGGCTCGAGCGTATCGAGCCAGTGCTCCTGCTCGGGGCCGATCACCTCGCGGGTCCATCGGGCCGCGCGGCCCGCGTCGCCGCCGAAGCGGTCGACGTCGACCTTGCCGAGGACGGCGAGGTCGTGGTTGCCGGCGAGCACGATCGTCGCCGTCTCGCGGATGCGGTCGACGCACTCGTTCGGACGGGCCCCGTAGCCGACGATGTCGCCGAGGCACCAGAGCTCGTCGTAGCGGTCGCCCTCGGCCTCCAGCACGGCGTCGAGCGCGTGCAGGTTGGCGTGGACGTCGGAGATGACGAGCGCGCGCATGCAGCACGGAGGATAGGCGAGCGGGGCGTCCGTCCCGTCGCCACTAGACTTCGGCCATGGATCCGAACGAGCAGCCCGAGCGTCAGCTGAACATCCACTTCACGCCGGAGGAGATGGCGGGGCACTACGCCAACTTCGCCAACGTCTCGCACTCGGACTACGAGTTCACGATCACGTTCGCCCGCGTCGACCACGAGTTCGACGGCCCCGAGATCCCCGGCGTCGTGGTCAGCCGCATCAACCTCTCGCCGCAGTTCATGGGCGAGCTGCTCGCGGCGATGCAGGACAACTGGGACAAGTTCACCGCGCGCGAGAGCATCCGCGACCTCCCCGAGGTCGACAGCGACCACCCGGAGGCCTAGCCTCGCTCCGCCTGATCGTCGTCGGACGCGCCCGCGGCGCGCTCGCCGAGGCCGCGGCGGACTACGAGGCGCGCATCGCCAAGCTGGCGCGGTTCGACGTCGTCGAGGTGCGCGACGAGCCGCTCGACCGTGGCACGGCCGATGAGGTGCGACGGCGCGAGGGCGAGCGGATCCTCGGGGCGGCCGACGGCTGGCGGCTGATCGCGTGCGACCTCGCGGGCCGGGCGATCGCCTCCGACGCGCTGGCGGCGCGGGTACAGGCCTGGGAGGAGCAGCCCCCGCAGCGGACGGCGTTCGCGATCGGCGGCGCGGAGGGCCTGGCGCCCGAGGTGGTCGCAGCCGCCGAGCAGGTGCTCGGGTTCGGCCCGATGACGCTCCCGCACCAGCTCGCGCGGGTGGTCGCCGCGGAGCAGCTGTACCGCGCGCTGACGATCAACCGCGGCCTGCCGTACCACCGCTAGCGGATCGCCGCTCGGCCGCGCGGGCTCTGCCACGATGCCCGCGTGATCGATCCCGTCAGCGACCTGCACGCGGCGATCGCCGGCGCCGTCGCGGGCATGACGGGCGGCGAGGTGCCGGAGCTCGCGCTCGAGCGGCCCGCCAACGCGGAGCACGGGGACTACGCGACGAGCGTCGCCATGCGCCTGGCGCCGGTGCTCGGCCGCGCCCCGCGCGAGATCGCGGAGGAGCTCGGCGGCGCCCTCGCGGGACTCGACGGCGTGGACTCCGTCGAGGTGGCCGGTCCCGGCTTCCTCAACCTCCGTCTGTCGGCGGACTGGTACCGCACCGCGCTGCGGCTGATGCTCGAGGCCGGCGACGACTTCGGCCGTCGTCCGCACGCACCGGGCGTCGAGACGCTGGTCGAGTTCGTCTCGGCCAACCCGACCGGCGACCTCACGATCGGCAGCGCCCGCAACGCGGCGTACGGCGACAGCGTCGCGCGCCTGCTCGACTTCGGCGGCGAGCACGTCACGCGCGAGTACTACTTCAACGACGCCGGCAACCAGGTGACGCTGTTCGGCGAATCCGTGCGCGCGCGGCGTCGCGGCGAGGAGATCCCGGAGGGCGGCTATCCCGGTGAGGAGGTGGCCGAGATCGCGTCCGTGCTGGCGCTCGCCGACGACGCGCCGCTCGCGGACTGGGTCGAGCAGGGCACGGCCACGATGATGGGCCGCATCCGCGGCAGCCTCGAGCGCATGCGCGTGACGTTCGACCTGTGGACGAGCGAGCGCACGCTCCACGACAGCGGCGCGGTCGGATCGGCGATCGAGCGCGCCCGCGCCGAGGGGCACATCTTCGAGCAGGACGGTGCGACCTGGCTGCGCACCACGGACTTCGGGGACGACAAGGACCGCGTGCTGCTGAAGGCCGACGGCGACACGACGTACTTCGCCGCCGACCTCGCGTACATCGACCTCAAGTTCTCGCGCGGCGCCACGCACGCGATCTACGTCCTGGGCGCCGATCACCACGGCTACGTGCAGCGCCTCAAGGCCGCGGCGGCGTGCCTCGGCTACGACCCCGGGCGCGTCGAGATCCTGATCTACCAGCTCGTCAACGTGAAGGGCGAGCGGATGGGCAAGCGCCGCGGCAACGTGATCACGCTCAACGGCCTCGCCGACGCGATCGGCGTGGACGCCGCCCGCTACTTCCTCGTCCAGCGCTCGCACGACCAGATGCTCGACATCGACCTCGACCTCGCCGTCGAGACGAGCAGCAAGAACCCGGTCTACTACGTGCAGTACGCGCACGCCCGCTGCGCCTCGATCCTGCGCAAGGCCGCCGACGACGGCGTCGCGATCGAGGGGGTGGGCACCGCGCACGTCCCGGAGGCGCCCGAGGCGGCGCTGGTGCGGCGGCTCGCCGAGTGGCCGGAGGTCGTCGCGGCGGCCGCGGAGCTGCGCGCGCCGCACCGCATCGTGGCCTGGATCCACGACCTGGCCGCCGACTTCCATGCGTTCCACCACGATCTCTACGTGCTGCACGAGGACGACGACGTGCGGGCGTTCCGCCTCAGCGCCGTGCGCGCGACCCGCGACGCGATCGCGCGCGCGCTCGACCTGATCGGCGTCAGCGCGCCGCACCGGATGTGATCGACGTCCGCGCCATCCAGCCCGACGAGGGCGCCCTGCTGCGCGAGGTGCGCCTCGCGGCGCTGGCGAACGCGCCGGGTGCGTTCCTCGAGACCTTCGACGAGGTGGCCGCCGACGCGGACGACGTGTGGGCCGCGCGCGCCGCGGCGAGCACGGGGGAGGGCGACCAGCTGATCATGCTCGCGCTGCACGAGGGGCGGCCGGTGGGCATGGCGGGCATCGCCCGCGAGTTCGGGCAGCGGCGCCGCCACCGCGCGACGCTCTGGGGCGTCTGGCTCGACCCGGCGCACCGCGGGCGCGGCGTCGGCCGACAGCTGGTCTCCACGGCGCTCGACTGGGCCCGCGAGCGGGAGGTGCGAGCCGTCTACCTCGAGGTCGTGGAGAACGAGGACCCGTCGTGGAGCCTGTACGGCCGCCTCGGCTTCGTGCGGCGCGAGGTCGACCCGTTCGGCGCGCACGTCGACGGGCGGGATGTCGCGCTCGAGCACCTCGTCCTCGTCCTCTGACGAGGGGAGTCGGCCGGCGCGCCGAATGCTGCGATGGTTAAACTACAGCACAAGATCGTTCAGACCCTGACGTCTGCCCGCCTTCCCACGCCCAAGGAGCGTCCATGAGCAGCACCGCCGCGCCCGTCCTGACCGCCGCCGACTACAAGGTCGCCGACCTCTCGCTCGCCGAGTGGGGGCGCAAGGAGATCACCATCGCCGAGCACGAGATGCCCGGCCTGATGGCGCTGCGCGCGGAATACGGGGCGAGCCAGCCGCTGGCCGGCGCGCGCATCACCGGCTCGCTGCACATGACGATCCAGACCGCGGTGCTGATCGAGACGCTCGTCGCGCTCGGCGCGGAGGTCCGCTGGGCCAGCTGCAACATCTTCTCGACGCAGGACCAGGCCGCGGCGGCCGTCGTGGTCGGTCCGAACGGCACGGTCGACGAGCCGCGCGGCGTGCCCGTCTTCGCCTGGAAGGGCGAGACGCTCGAGGAGTACTGGTGGTGCACCGACCAGGCGCTGACCTGGCCGGACGGCGGCCCGAACATGATCCTCGACGACGGCGGCGACGCCACGATGCTGGTCCACAAGGGCCGCGAGTTCGAGCTCGCCGGCGCGGTGCCGAACCCCGCCGACGCCGAGTCCGAGGAGTTCCAGGTCTTCCTGACGCTGCTGCAGGCCTCCGTCGCCGCCGAGCCGCAGAAGTGGACGACGATCGCCGCGGGCATCAAGGGCGTCACCGAGGAGACCACGACCGGCGTCCTGCGCCTCGGCCAGATGGCGGAGGACGGGAGCCTGCTGTTCCCCGCGATCAACGTCAACGACTCCGTCACGAAGAGCAAGTTCGACAACCTCTACGGCTGCCGCCACTCGCTCGTCGACGGCATCAACCGCGGCATCGACCTGATGCTCGCCGGCAAGACCGCGGTCGTCTGCGGCTACGGCGACGTCGGCAAGGGCTCGGCCGAGTCGCTGCGCGCCCAGGGCGCCCGCGTCGCGGTCTCGGAGATCGATCCGATCTGCGCGCTGCAGGCACTGATGGAGGGCTACGAGGTCGTCGCCCTCGACGACGTGATCGCCGACGCCGACGTGGTGATCACCGCCACGGGCAACCGCGACATCGTCACGATCGAGCACATGGCGAAGATGAAGCACAACGCCGTGCTCGGCAACATCGGCCACTTCGACAACGAGATCGACATGGCCGGCCTCGCCGCCTACCCGGGGATCGAGCGCATCAACGTCAAGCCGCAGGTCGACCAGTGGGTCTTCCCCGACGGCAAGGCGATCATCGTGCTGTCCGAGGGGCGCCTGCTCAACCTCGGCAACGCGACGGGCCACCCGAGCTTCGTGATGAGCGCGTCGTTCACGAACCAGACGATCGCCCAGATCGAGCTGTTCGGGAACACCGACGCCTATCCGCTCGGCGTGCACGTGCTGCCGAAGCACCTCGACGAGAAGGTCGCGCGCCTGCACGTGTCCGCGCTCGGCGGCACGCTCACGGCGCTCCGCCCCGACCAGGCTGCGTACATCGGCGTCCCCGTCGAGGGTCCGTACAAGAGCGACCACTACCGCGACTAGGAACCGTCGGCGAGGGCGTTCGCCAAGCGGCGGACGCCCTCGTGCGACATCCCGGTGATCGCGGCGATCTTCCGGTAGCTCAGCCCGGCATCGCGGGCCGACGCGATCGCGCGCACGAGCTCTGCACGGGCGACGCGCACGGCCGTTGCGGCGGCGCGCAGTTCCTGTTCCACGACGTCGTGCTGCATAGGCCGATTCTAATCCCACCTGACTGCGGCATCAGTCCCCGGTGAGGATCGCGTCGACCTCGTCCTCGCTGAGTCCGGTCGCCTGGGCGAGCTCGGCGACCGACATGCCGCTGCCCGCCGCGGCGCGCAGCGTGATGCGCAGGCGCTCGGCTGCGAGCTCCAGCGACGTGCGCGGATCGCCGTTCGTGCCGTCGGCGTTCGGATCCATGTCACGGATTGTGACAAGACATGCGGCGGGAGAGCCTGCTGAAGTCCGCGGCTCCGCCGCAGGGGCGCTGCTATCGTCGATGCCATCGCGGGAGTAGCTCAGTTGGTAGAGCATCAGCTTCCCAAGCTGAGGGTCGCGAGTTCGAGCCTCGTCTCCCGCTCTTCACCGCCGACGCCGCTGGCACCATCTGGCCGGAGCCCCGTCGTCCGATGCGCATCGCCCTCGCCCTCTTCCTCGTCGCCCTCGTCGGCTTCTGCGTGGCCACGACGACGCTCGTGATCGTCGGCACCACGGGCGGCTTCGGGCTGTGCCTGCACTACGGGGCGCTGCGCTCCACGCCGGTCTGCCCGCATCCCCCGCCGGCGGTCTGGAAGACCGTCGTGCTGCTGGCGCCGGCTGCGTTCCTGTACCTCGTGATCGCCCCGAAGCACTGGCCGATGGCGGCCGTGCTCTGGTTCTGGCCGGTGCTCTTCGGGATCGGCGCGATCCGCTGCGCCCAGCTCGGCCTCGATCATGCGGGCGGCATCGACGCCTCGCTTCTGCTCGCCGCCGTCGGCTGCGTGATCGTCGGCCTGATTCCGATCGTCGGCTGGCGCTGGAACCACGTGCCCCGCGAGGAGCCGTACCTTCCGCGCGAGATCTTCGCGGGCTTCGGGCTCGCGGGCATCGCGCTGCTCGGCGTCGTGGCCGGGTTCGTCTACGTCTCGTTCGTCGCCTGAGCCCGCTCGCGGAGCAGGATTCGGGGTGATTCCGTCGTATCAGCAACGCATGGAGGCGGTTCTCGGCGGCGTGCGCGGGCGGATGCCCGGGATCTCGCGCCTCGCCCTGCTCCCGCTCGTGCTCCTCGCCGGCGTCTGCTGCCTGGGGATCGGCGTGCTCGCCTTCCGCATGTTCGCCGCCAGCGGTGCCTTCGACATCCAGCGCGTCGAGGTGACGGGCGGCGGGGCGGTGGCGCCCGCCGTGCGCGCGTCCGTCGTGCGCCAGACCGGGGGGCAGAGCCTGCTCGACGTGGATCCCGCGCGCGTGGCGGCCGCGCTCGCGGCGCTGCCCCAGGTGCACGTCGCGGCCGTCGATCGCGCCTTCCCGAACACGCTCGCCGTGCGGATCGTCTCGGAGGTCCCCGTCGCCGTCGCCCCGGTCGGCGCCTCGCGGTTCGTGCTCGCCGCCTCCGGCCGGGTGCTCGGCGTGGCCTCGCACGGCAGCGATCGCCTTCCGGTCGTGGCCGCCGCGCCGGCCGACCTGCCCGGGATCGGCGGCGTCGTCGCCGCGCCGGGAGTGCGCCAGGAGCTGCGG
>JBPCSR010000131.1:0-6557 GCA_051006935.1 Gaiellales bacterium | reverse complement strand
CCCCGGTGCTACGTTGCGGTCGTGTCGGCGGTTCCCGAATACGCCCTGCTCTCCCTGCGTCGCCTCGGGCTGCTCGCGCTCGGCGGGGTCATCCTCGGCGCGATCGCGATCTCGCCCCCTGTGGCCGACGCGGCCGAGCGATGGGGCCTCATCCACTACACGCAGCACGCGCTGATCTTCACCGCCGGGGTCGCGCTCGGGTTCGCGATCCGCGACTTCCTGCGCGCGCGGCCCATGAGTGCCCGCAGCGCGGTGCTGCTCGGCGCCGTCGCGCTGATCCTCGACCTCGCCTCGCTCCTGCCGCCGTTCGACGAGGCGATCGACACGAACGCCGCGCTGCACATCGCCCAGCACGGGCTCGTCGTCCTGGCCGGCATCGTCGTGGGCATCGCGATCCGCGACGTGCTCGCCCTCACGCACCGGATTCGCGCGACGGCCGGCTCGCGCGAATCCGCCGCCTAGCCCCGCTCAGGCCGCGGCCGTCGCGAGGGCCATGCCGATCGCGCCCGCGCGATCGGAGAAGCCGTACGCCGCCGCGCACGCGTCGAGGTCGAAGTGCGGGAGGCTGAGGATCTCGACGTCGATCGCCTGTCCCCTCTCGTCCACGAGGACCACGCCGCACACGACGCCCTCGCGATCGCGGATCTCCTCGCCGCGCACGGGACGTCCTGCCGACAGGTGGATGACGTGGAGACCGCCTTCCGCCTCGTACTCGACCGAGAAGGACATGCGGGCATTGTAGATCGTCATCTGCGACTCCTTCGCGACGGCCTCCCGCGGCGGTCACCCTCGTTCCGATACACCGTGATCACTACGACACGGTCATCGGACTGCCGAACGATCGCGATCAGCGTGCCCTCCGCGAAGTCGCGGCGGAGTCGCAGGCCGAGCGCCGGCGCACCCGACAGGCGCGTCGACTCCACCCCATCGGCGTCCAGCACGCACGCGCTGATGTGCACCTCCGTGACGAACCCCGACTCGAGCTTCTCGCGCACGTGCCGCGTGAGGGCGATCTCCACCTCGGCACGATCGCCGCAGGCGACGGACGCCCGAGTGATCGGATCGCCTCGGGAGCGCACGCCGAGTCCGTCGGCGGACTCGGCTGCTCACGTGCGTCGCGCGGGCCACGTCGGCAGTTGCTGCCGGCGAGGCGTACGGCGCGCCGGATCTCTGCCACCATCCCCCCATGCGCCCGCGCATCCTGATCATCCGTCACGGCGAGGATCCGCCCGACGACCGCGTGCACACGTACCTCTGCCTGCGCGGCTTCGAGCCGGTCACCATCCGGCCGTGCGCCGGAGAGGCCGTGCCGCAGCTCGACGACTCGTTCGTCGGCAGCGTCGTCCACGGCGGGCCGTTCAGCGTGTTCGCCGAGGAGGAGCACCCGTTCCTGCGCGAGGAGCACCGCTGGATCGACCAGTGCCTCGAGCGCGACCTGCCGCTGCTCGGCATCTGCCAGGGCGCGCAGTCGATCGCGTACGTGCTCGGCGCGGAGGTCGGACCGCCGCCGTCGGGCCTGCACGAGTTCGGGTACTACGAGATCCGGCCGACACCCGAGGGCGCGGACTTCCTGCCCGGCCCGCTGCACGTGCCGCAGGCGCACTTCCACACCTTCGACATTCCCGACGGCGCGGTGCGCCTCGCCGAGAGCGACCTCTACCCGAACCAGGCGTTCAGGATCGGCAGCGCCTACGGCTTGCAGTTCCATAGCGAGGTGACGATCGAGGGCTTTCGCCGCTGGCAGAACGACACGTGGGCGGCCTATGGCGAGCCGGGCGCGCAGACGCGCGAGGAGCAGGACCGCCTGATGCTCGAGCACGACGCCGCGCAGGCCGAATGGTTCTACGGCTTCCTCGAGTCGTTGTTCGGCGCGGCGAGCCCGATCGACGCGCCGTTCTCGCTGCCGGCGACGCGCGCCAGCCGCTGACCGGCTGCCCCGGCGTCACCGGCCCGCGGATCAGGCGCTACTTCTTGATGGTGAAGTACTTGACCTGCGCCTTCGTCGTCTTCGTGCCGTCGGAGGCCGTGATGATCGCCTTCCACCGCCCCGGCGCCAGCTTGGTGCGGCCGACGCGACCGGAGAACGAGATCGCGTTCGCGCCCGACTTCGCGCCCGTCTTGCCCGAGGCGCGGTACAGCGAGTACTTCTTGCGATAGCCGGGCTTCTGGAACGAGACCGTCACGTTCGCGCTCTCCGACAGCGTGTACTTGATCGTCGTGCCGACGGGCGTGTACGCGCGCACGGCGGTGCTGCGACTGCCCACGCGGAACGTCGTGCGCGACAGGCCGAACTTCGTAAGCGCGAGCACGGGCGCCGGGTTGAAGGTCGCGCTCGCGGCACGCGCCTTCGTCATCTTCACGTAGCAGACTCTGAGCACGCTGTACCCGGAGCACGCGCCGCTCCACCCGGTGAAGTCGGAGTTCGCGCCCTCGACGGCGGTCAGCGTGACCCACGCGTTCTTCGCGAACGGCGCCGCGCAGATCGCGCCGCAGTTGAGGCCGACCGGCGACGACACGATGCTGCCCGCGCCGGTGCCCTTCTTCGTGAGCGTCAGCGTGTAGCTCGTGACGAGCACGTTGAACGTGGCCGTGACGCTCTGCGCCTGGTTCATCGTGACGGCGCATGTCCGGGCCGCGCCCGTGCAGGCGCCGGTCCAGCCGCCGAACTCGTACCCCGTGGCGGGCGTCGCCGTGAGGGTGACGGGCGCCATGTCGGCGAGATCGGCGGTGCACTGGCTCCCGCAGGAGATCGGCTGCGTCGTCGACGGGGACGTCGCCGAGACGATGCTCGAGGCGGCGCCGGCGCCCGCCTTGCTGACGGTGAGCGCGTACCGCGTCGCGGCGATGTCGGTGGGTGTGCTCGCCGTGTTGATGAAGGTGCTGTTCGTCACGGCCGGCGAGAGGTTGGCGGCCCCGACGTACCCGCCGCTCGCGTTCGACCAGTAGAACGCGTTGCCCGTCTGGGCGAGGCCGGTGCCCGCGTTCGGCAGGCCGAGGTAGCTCGGCGTGATCTGCTGGCCGGTTGCCACGTTGGCGCTGCTGATCGAGGTGGCGCCGCTGTTGATCCAGTAGACCCGGTTCGCATCGGAGGCCAGCGCCGTCGGCGTGTTGACCGCGCCGACGATCGTCTCGTTGTTGACGAAGGACGGGTTCGCGCCCGTGCCGTTCAGCGCGATGCGCCCGATCTGGGTCGCGCTGGCGAAGTAGAGGTAGTTCGCATCGGCCCAGATGGCGGTGTACTGGACGCCCGGCGTGGAGTACCACTGCACGCCGACCTGCGCCGATCCGCCGGTGGTGAGGGCGCGCCCGATGAACCCGTTGTCGGCCCAGTAGATATACGGGCCGACGGCGACGACGCCGGTCGGGTTGCTCGTGCCGCCTGGCGTGATCGCACCCTGTACGTGCCCGGCGAGGTTCGCGATCACGATCTGGCCCGTCGGGCTGGGGCTCGTCCAGTAGAGCGCGCTGCTCGAGGCGAAGACCCCGTTGGCCTGCACGCCCGCGGCGTATCCCGTCACGCTCGCCGGCGTCGCGATGCCGGCCGTGCCGACCGTCGTGCCGGAGCCCGTCACCCAGTAGAGGCGGCCGTTGTCGGCCGCGCCGGCCGTTGCGACGATTGTGAGCAGGGCGCACGCCGAGAGCGCAGCGGCGAGCAGCAGGCGGATAGGGCGAAGACGGCGGGAGGTGTTCACGGGCACAGGCTACCCCCGCCTTCTCCGGTACCGTCGCGGGGTCGCCGCAACGGCACGCACGGCCCGGGCGCGCTGCGCGATACTGGGTCCGTGCCGGCCGCCCGTCCCAGAGACGCCTTCATCAAGCTGCTCGCGATCGGCGTGGCGCTGCTCGGCCTCGTGTCGATCATCTCGGCGCTCACGCCTGACCTCGCCGCACGCTCCGACCTCCTACACGGCGTGATGCCGGTGCAGGCCACGCGCACGGCGCACGTGCTCGTGTTCGAGGTCGGTCTGCTGCTGATGGTGGTGGCCTTCGGCCTCGTCCGTCGCCGCCACCGCGCCTGGCAGCTCGCCGTCGCACTGCTCGCCGTGGACGCGGCGCTCCACATCGCCAAGGGCCTCGATGTCGAGGAGGCCGTGCTCGCGCTGGTGCTGCTGGTGCTGCTGGTGGTCAAGCGCAGCGCGTTCACCGTGGAGGGAGCCCACGACGCGACGCGACGCACGCTCACGTGGGTCGCCGGACTCGCGGCGGGCGGCCTGCTGCTGGCCGTCGCCTCGGCCGAGTTCGTGGCACGTCGCGCCGGCGACCCGATCTCGCTGCGGGAGGCGGCGGATCGCGGCCTCGAGGCGCTCGTCGGCGCGCCCGACTCGTACTCGGCGCTCGGCCTCTACACCGCGATCGCCGTCGCGCTCGTCGTGATCCTCTGGCTGCGGCCGGTGCCACCGCCCGAGCCCGCGGCCGACCACGAGCGCGACGCGGTGCGCTCGATCCTCAACCGCTTCGCTGTCGACGGTCTGTCGTACTTCGCGCTGCGCCGCGACACGACGTACGCGATCAGCCGGGCCGAGGACGCCTTCCTCGCCTACCGCGTCGTCGCCAACGTGGCGCTCGTGGCCGGCAGCGCCGTCGGCCCCGAGGCGTCGTGCACCGAGCTCGTGCGCGACTTCCACGAGGAGCAGATCCGGCTCGGGCGCCGCATCGCCGTGATCGGCCTGCCGGGTGCCGCGCGCCGCCTGTGGGAGCAGGCCGGCCTGACCACGACGTACCTCGGCGACGAGGCGATCGTGAACCCGCAGGAGTTCTCGCTTGAAGGGCGCCCCATGCGCAAGGTGCGCCAGTCGGTCAACCGCCTCGAGCGCGACGGCTACTCGGTCGTCGTGCGGCGCCGCCGCGAGCTCGATCCGCTGCTGCTCGAGCAGCTCCGCACCGTGTCCGACGCCTGGCTGGGCGGGCAGGGCGAGCGCGGGTTCTCGATGGCGCTCGACGATCCGTGGGCGGCGGAGCACACCGAGTGCGTCTTCGCGATCGCGCTCGGCCCCGACGGCGCGCCCGCCGGCTACATCCACTTCGTGCCCGTCCTCGCCACCGGCGACCTGTCGCTGTCGACGATGCGCCGGCGCGAGGACACGCCGAACGGCCTCAACGAGGCGATCCTCAGCGGGGCCTTCGCCTGGGCCCGCGCGCAGGGCATCGAGCGCGTCGGCCTCAACTTCAGCGCCTTCGGCCGCATCCTCCGCGCGCCCGAGCTGCAGGGCTGGGAGCGGCTCGCCGCGCAGGCGCTCCTCCAGGGCGACCGCTGGTTCCAGCTCGAGCGGCTCGACGCCTTCAACCGCAAGTTCCTGCCGACGTGGGAGCCGCGCTTCGCGGCCTACGAGCGCACGGTCGACCTGCCGCAGGCGGCGCTCGCGATCCTCGCCGCCGAGGGGCTCCTGCCCGTCCCCAAGCTGCCGACGTTCGGCGGCGACCCGGAACCGGCCCGGTAGGCTGCCGCCATGAGCCAGCGGACCATCCGGATCATCGCCATCGTGCTGCTCGTGGCGATCGCCGTGTTCCTGCTCTCGGCCCTGTGGGATCCGATCAACTCGCTCTGGCGCTAGCGCCCAGCGGCTCGACGGGGTCGCCGATGCGGATCGCGCCCGGCTCGACGACGTCGCAATAGACCCCGAGGTTCGGCTCGCCCTTCGCCGCGATCATCGCGCGCAGGCTGTCGACGTCGCGCTCGCCCGTCTCGGGGTCAACGGTCGTGACCGCGCAGCGGATGCACTCCTCCACCACGCGCACGACCGCGCTACCGACGCGCACCTCGCGGCCGATCCAGCGGTCCTCCTCGAACGGCGCGCCGCCCGCGACCTGCACCATCATCCGGAAGCGCCGCGGGTCGATCGGCCCGAGTCCGAGCGCGTCGATCGAGGCCTCGCCGATCAACGAGACGGGGAAGCCCGACCAGCCGCCGCGATCGTCCGCGACGCGTGCGAGCCGCACGTGCTCGCCGGCGAAATCCGAGAGCGCCTCGGACCAGGGCCCTTCGACCTCGTACGCGGGGAGGCGCAGATCCATGTCCCAGCCCGACTCGAAGCGCGCGCCGAGCGGCGTCTCGCCCGACACCGCGGTGCCGTCGGGCAGGTCGATCGTGAGGACGCCGTTCGCGTATTCGGCGGTGGCGCGGCAGAGCGGCAGCCGCCGTGCGTGCCGGATCGAGTTGCCCTCGTCGTCGAGCAGGTAGAACACGCGATCGTCGACGACCCCGTTCGAGCCGAGCTCGAGCACGTCGACGTCGCGCATCCGCAGGCTCTTGACCGGCGTGTGCAGAAGGCGTGCGACCGTCGTCATAGGCCGAGTATGGCCGCTCCGCCTACCGCCCGTCGTCCCAGCACGGCGACATCAGCGCTCGCACGCGACCCCGTCACCGTCTCCGTCCCGGTACCACGCGTACTCCGTATCGACGCCCTTCACGTACGGCCCGTAGCCCGCGGCGATCGCCTGGGTGCAGTAGGCGAAACGCGGGTCGAGCCCGCCCGCTGCGGCGCTCGAGGCGCCGCCACCCGCAGCCGCCCCGCCGCCCGCGGTGCTCGCCGCGACCGGCCCGCCGAGCGCGACGGCGG
>JBPCSR010000130.1:0-5310 GCA_051006935.1 Gaiellales bacterium | reverse complement strand
GGATCGACCGCATGGCGCCCGACACGCCCTTCGCTCGCGTTGAGACCCCGATGGGTCCGCGCGTCGGCATCTAGCTATCCGTCTCCGGCGGGCCGCACGCGCGAAGATACGGGGGATGGATCGATTCGCACAGCTCGCGCGGACCGACGCGCCGACGCTCGACCTGCTCGCGCTCGCGATCGCGGGCGCGCTGCGCGACGTCGACGAGGAGGCGGCGCTCGCCGAGCTCGACCGGCTCGCCGGCGAGGTTGTGCGCCAGGGCGCCGGCAGCTCCGGTGCGGAGCAGGTCGAGGCGCTGCAGGCGGTGCTCGGCCGGCGCGAGGGCTTCGTCGGCGACGTCGCCGAGTACGACCACCCCGACAACTCGATGCTCGACCTCGTGCTCGCGCGGCGACGCGGCCTCCCGATCCTGCTCAGCGTCGTCTGGATCGAAGTCGGCCGCCGCGTCGGCATCCCGATCCGCGGCGTCGGCCTGCCCGGTCACTACGTCGCCGGCTGGTTCGGCGACGGCGCGCCGATCCTGATCGACCCCTTCAAGGGCGGCGTGCCCGTCGCCGATCCGCCGCCCGCGGACCGCATCGTGGCCACGCCCGTGCACCTCACCGCGCTCCGCATCCTCTCGAACCTCGTCGGCTCGTACGAGCGGCGCGGCGACGTCGGGCGCACGATCACCGCCGCACGTCTGCGCCTCGACCTGCCGCTCGGCGACCGCGACCGCAAGGTGATGGAGTTCGAGCACCGCCGCGTGGGCGCCCGTATGAACTAGTCGGACATGGCTCGGCCCCCCGATTGGGTCTAGGATCCCCGGCATGCACTCGTCCTACGCACTCAACTCCGAGGACTTCTCCGTCGAGCGCGACGGCAAGTCGCAGCCGCTGTCGAAGCTCTGGCCCGGCGGGTACAAGAACGGCGACCGCTTCGCGGTGCTGATGGGGACGCCGATGGACGCCGTCGGGTGCTCGAACCTGATCGGCGGGACGAACACGCTCTTCTACGACCACCTGCGCGAGACGCGCGGCACGTCGAACTTCTTCCGCTACGCCGACACGTACATGATCGGCGTCGACTGCGAGCCCGGCGACTGGAACCAGCTCGACGTCTGGCCGATGCACAAGTTCGTGAGCATCATGTCGCCGACCGCCGAGTCGGTCGTGCACACGATCAACGACCGCCGCATCACGCACCTCGCGATCCCCGAGACGGGTATTCGCGTCCGCGGCCCGGTCGTGCTGTCGACGTGGAATTCGTTCCTCGACACGGTCAAGTGCGTCGTGCTCTACAACCCGCTGACGGGCAAGGCCCGTGAGGCCGACGTCGCGCTGCTCGGCAACAAGGTGATCGAGTCATACGTCGAGCAGGCGATCTTCTCGACGCCCGGCGTCGGCGCCGGTGCGCAGGCGCGCTATCGCCGCATCCGCCGCAACCTCGACCGCGAGCCGATGCGCTGCCTCGAGGAGTACCGCACGCTGCCGAACCCGGCCGCCGCCCGCGCCCTGCTCGGCGTCTCCGAGGTGCTGCCGCCCGGCCACCAGCCGCCGGACCTGCGCCAGGCCCCGATCGTGATCATCCCCGTCGACACGCCCGTCGCGGCCGCCGATCAGGAGGGTTCACCTCCCGCTGAGGCCGCCGGCATCGAGGTCGTCGAGGCCCCTGCGCCTCAGGTCTCGACGGAGGGGCTCCGCAAGACCGCGTTCGATGCGATCCAGCGCCGCCAGGGCGGCACCTTCGCCGAGTGGGAGGGCTGGGACTGGATCTCCGACTTCGGCGACCCGATCGAGGAGCACCACGCGGTCCGCGAGACGGTCGGCATCTGGGACGAGTCGCCGCTGCAGAAGTGGATCTTCCGCGGCAAGGACGCGCTCAAGGCGGTCGACTACTGCTTCGCCAACGACATGGCGTCGATGCAGGTCGGCCAGGCGCGGTACTCCTGCTTCGTCGACGAGTTCGGCCGCATGCTCGGCGACGGCGTCGCCTTCAACACGGGCGACGAGACGGGCGCCGGGATCCTCGTGGTGACCGCGCTGCCGAGCGACGTCGACCAGTTCCGCCGCGTCGCGCAGCAGCAGGGCTTCGACGTGGAGATCCTCGACCGCACCGAGGAGTGGCCGCACGTGCAGGTGCAGGGCCCGAAGTCGCGCGACCTCATCAACGCGATGACCGACTTCGACGTCGAGAGCCTCAAGTACTTCCGCTTCACGACGGAGCCGATCACGATCGGCGGCGTCGAGGGCTGCTACCTCGCGCGCACCGGCTACTCGGGCGAGCTCGGGTTTGAGATCTACGTGCCGAAGGAGGGCGCCGAGGCGCTCTGGCAGGCGCTGCTCAACGAGGGCGCGTCCCGCGGCATCCGCCCGTACGGCCTCGCCGCCGTCGAGTCGCTGCGCATCGAGGCGGGCCTGATCTTCATCGGGTACGACTACTTCCAGGGCCTCACGTCGCCGTTCCACATGAACCTGGACCGCACGATCAACCTGGAGACGGGCGACTTCGTCGGCAAGCAGGCGCTGGTCGACGAGCTGGCCGCCGGCATCACGCATCGCCTCACGACGCTCGTCGTCGCGGGCAACGAGGCGCCGGACTACGGCGCCGACGTCTTCGTCAACGGTCGCGGCGTCGGCAAGCTGCTCTCGCCGTCGGCGGGCCGTTCGCCGAGCGTCGACCGCCTGATCGGCATGGCGTGCATCGAGGCCGACCTGGCCGAGCCGGGCAGCCGCGTCGAGGTGGCGCTGCCCGACGGCCGCCTCGTGCCGGCCTACACGGACACGTTCCCGATCTACGACCCGGAGAAGAAGCGACCGCGGTCGTGAACCCGGCGGTCGACCCGGACGGGCCGATCGGGGTCGTCGCCGAGGGCTGGGAGGGGGTGCGCGGCGCGGAGCTCCTGCGCGACCGGCTGCCGCGCGAGGACGTGCTCGCCGTGGCCGACCACGCGTTCGCGCCGTACGCGGCGCGGCGGCCCGACCAGGTCGCCCAGCGCGTGCACGATCTCGCGACGGGGCTGCTCGACGAGGGCGCCAAGGCGCTCCTCTTCGCCGGCGGCTTCGCCTCGTTCGAGGCGCGTCCCGCGCTCGATGGCGTGCCGATGCGCGGGCTCGAATGCGGGCTGCGGGCCGCTCTCGCCGAAGCGCAGGGCCGCCCGGTCGTCGCCGTCTTCTCGGCGGCCGAGGTCAAGACGATGGTGCTCGCCAAGGCGATCCGCGCGCTGCGCGGCGGCGGCAGCGTCACGCTGATCGAACGCGGCGCCGACGCCGTCGCGGACCTGCTGACCCGCGCCCGCGGGCATGCGCCGGACGCCGCGGTGCTCCTCCTGCTCACGCCGAGCGCGTACGCCGACGCCGAGGCGGTGCGCGAGCTGGCGGGCCCGGCGACGGTCGTCGACGGCCTCGAGGCCGCGGTCGACTTCCTCGTGCACGACATCCGCCGCCATCGGCTGCTCGCGCACCACGGCGCGCGCGCCGGCCGCATCACGGCCTTCGCCACGCGCGGCGGCACGACCGGGATCACGCGCGAGCCGCTGTCGACGGCGTCCGTCGCCGCGCTCCAGCGCCGCGGCTAGCTGAGCAGCCCGAGGCCCGTCACCGCGAGCAGCGTCACGGCGATGCCCGCGTACTGGTTCGGGTAGAGCCGCTCGCGCATGCCGATGATGCCGATCAGCGCGGCCGCCGTGCCCCACTGGGTCGCCGTCACGGAGGCCACCGACAGCGGGCCGATCGCGGCGGCGTAGGCGAAGAAGGCGAAGCCGACGGCGTCGAGGATGCCGCACCACACGATCGGCCAGACGTTCGCGCGGGTCGGCAGCTGGCGCACGAGCAGGAAGGCGGGCACGATCACGAGCACGCTCGTCGCGCGCGTCACGCCGACGGTCGTGAGCGCGGGCAGCTGCGACTCGCCGAGCGCGATCAGCACGCCGGCGTAGACGAGGGCGGCGCCGGCCGCCGGCAGCGCGCCGGCCGCGGTGCGCCGCCCCGGCTCGACCGCCACGAGCACGGCGCCGAGGACGGCGATCGCGAGCAGCACGTACTGGAGACCGCTCGGCCGCTCGCCGAGCGCCACCGACATCAGCGTCGCGAGCCCGCCCTCGAGCGCGATGATCGGCGCGACGACGCTGAGGCTCCCCTTCGTCAGCGCGCGCAGCAGCAGGAAGAAGCCGACGTCGGCAAGCGCGCCGCCGGCGATGGGCCAGGCCAGGCCCGCGAACGTCCACGGCCCGGCGCCGCGGTCGACGACGAGCGCGACCGGGAACACCGCGGCCGTCGTGACCGCGAGCACCCAGAACATGATCACCGCGGGCGGCGTGCGCGTGCGCGTCGCGCGCTGCGTGAAGACGTTCGCGAACGCCCAGGAGAAGGCCGTGACGAGGCCGAGGACGACCGCCATCGGCGGCTAGTCGCCGAGCTCGGTGCGGCGCCGGTCCGCGTACGCCTTCAGCTCGGCGTGGAGGTCCGGGTCGAGCGTGGGCGGGTTCTCCGCCCAGGCCTCCTGCATGCGGTCGAACTCCTCGAGCGCCCGCTCGGTCGCGTTCTTCGCGCCCTTCTTCGTCCACGCCGAGTGGTTGTCCGTCGTCCACACGGTCGGCCGGTAGAAGCAGTCGCGGAAGTGCTCGAGCGTGTGCGCGGCGCCGAAGAAGTGGCCCGCGTGGCCGACCTCGGCGTGCGCGTCGAAGGCGAGCGTCTCGTCGCTCCACTCGATCGGCGTGAACTCGGCGATCAGGTTGCGCAGCATCTCCGTGTCCATCGCGACCTTCGCGAAGGAGTGCACGAGCCCGCCCTCGAGCCAGCCCGTTGTGTGGAGCTGGAGGTTGGCGCCGGCGAGGAACGAGGGCAGCATCGTGTTGAGCGACTCGAACGACGACTGCGCGTCGACGGCCGGGCTCGCGTTGAGTCCGCCGCCGCCCGCGCGCCACAGCACCTTGTGCCGACGCGCGATCTGACCCGTGGCGAGAATGCCGAGCGCGGCCTCCGGGCCGCCGAAGCCGGGCGAGCCGGACTTCATGTCGGTGTTCGAGACGAATGACCCCATGATCGCGGGGCAGCCCGGGCGGATCGCCTGGACGAGCGCGATGCCGGCGAGCGACTCGGCGGTCTGCTGCGCCAGCGCGGCCGGCACCGAGACGGGCCCCATCGCGCCCATCATGATGAACGGCGTCACGTTGACGATCTGGCCACGCTCGGCGAGGTACCAGAGCGACTCGAGCATGCGCGTGTCGAACATCAGCGGCGAGTTCGCGTTGATCGTGCCGAACGTCATCGGGTCGCTCGTCATCGCGTCGAGGCCGAGCGCCATCTCGGCCATCGCGATCGAGTCGATCAC
>JBPCSR010000129.1:0-4343 GCA_051006935.1 Gaiellales bacterium | reverse complement strand
GGGTGAATCCGCTCAGTCAAGCGGCCTGAAGCCACGTGGCTCGGGTTCGGGCAATGAACCGCATCCCCGCACGCGAATTGACACTGCCACGCCCGAGCAGGGCCTCTTCGCGTACGTCTGCCCAGACGGGATCGTGGGCAGGCAGACTCCAGGATCGTTGGCCCCATTCCCGTTCCCCGGCGGGAAGTACACGGTTCGCCGCCGAGGGGGATGCGGGTTGGGACCGGTGCCGGTAGCGTGCGTGCCTTCGCCACTCCTTGACGACGACCGTCCGTCGAGCCGCCTTGACCGCAACGCGTTGCGCGTTGGCGTGATTGCAGACCTCCACTCGCCCTCACTCAGATCGACCGTGCACGCACGTTCCCGTCACGGGCGGCGGGCCGCTGTCTCCTCCGAGGTGCGGCTTTGCGATCAGTGGGAACGGGAACTCAGCACATGGACCTGGCCTGGGTCCACGGCTTGAACGGCGTCTGTCCCGGCGGGCTGACGAGCAGGGTGACGGTCACGGTTCCCGGGTTGAAGGAGTTGCAGGGGTTGTTGAACAACGTGTGGACGCCCCACGGGTAGGTGCTAGTGGCGAAGTAATTCGCGTACGGGATGGTGGCGCACGTGTTGCTGGGGACGCTTCGGTACTCGGAGCTGGTGATGGTCGTCGTGCCCCAGCAGGTGTTGTCGTTGCTGCTGTTGTAGATGCGGATCTTGGCCTCCTCAATCGACACGACTTCGATCGAGACCATCAGCGTGCCGGTGACGGTGTAGGTGCTCGTGCTGTCACGAGTGCGCTTTCCGGTCTGCGGCGCACGCTGCAGATTGAGCGACGCATCCGTGATCGTCTCCGGCATCGACTGGGGCGTGGTGAAATTGAAGACGACGCCATCAGCGGTCATCTCGGGGCGGCCGAGTTTCACGATCCGGACGGTCATCGGCGAATCGGCGTCGGCCCAGACCAGAGTCGCGGGAACGCCGGCCTTCGTGTAGCGGAAGTTCGACCAGTTGTTCCCCAGCGCGCCGGCTGTGAGCTTTCGGACGAGGGTCTTCGATCTCCCGTTTGCGAGGGTGCGCTCGCCCATCCACTGGCCCGTCGTAGTGCTCGCGACGACCATGCGATACGCGTTCTTCCCGACCGTCGCCACCGTCGCCGAAGGAATGTCGATACGGACCACGGCTCGGCCAGCAGAGATCTCCTTGGCTTGGGCCGGGACGCTGATGGCGATGAGTCCGATGGCCACCGCAGCCACCGACAAGGTCTTCAGGATTCGCTGCATGATATTCCTCTGATAGCGGGGCGCAAAACCGGACGCGCGGTCGGAAGATGATACAAGTCCCTTCGGCCAGCGCCGGCACAGGTCGGCGGCGGCGCCTCGTGCATCACCACACAGGCCAGTCCGCCGACCGAGCGCCGTCAGGCCCCTCCCCTACGGTACTGAAGGGGCTTCTTCGGAATCGTCTCGTGGCGCGGGAAGCAGGGCCGGCAGGACTCGAACCTGCAACCCCCGGTTTTGGAGACCGGTGCTCTACCAATTGAGCTACGACCCTACTGCGCGGCAGGATACCCGCACGAGGGCCGTCAGCGCCGCGGGTACCGGGCGGTCGGGCGAGGCGACGAGCGCGTGGTAGCGTCCCGCGCATGCCGTACCTCCTCCTCGCCCTTGCGATCGCCGCGGAGGTCTGCGGCACGCAGGCCCTCAAGTACTCCAACGGCTTCACGAAGCCGCTGCCGATCGCCGTCGTCGTCGCGGGCTTCGCGGTCGCGTTCGTCTGCATGGCGCAGGTCGTCAAGCGGATGGACGTCGGTCTCGCCTACGCGGTGTGGGCCGGCGGCGGCATCGCGATCGTCACGATCGTCGCCTGGATCCTGTTCGGGCAGCGCCCCACGCCGCTCTCGCTGATCGGCCTCGCCGCGATCATCGGCGGCGCCGCCGTGATCTGCCTCAGCGGCACGCGCGCCGAGTAGCGTCGCACGCCCGATACGGACGCCGGCGCGCATCCTGACTGCACGATCAGTATGCTCTCGGCGAACCATCCGGCTTCCCACACCCCAGGAGGATCAATGAAGCTCCCGCTCTCCCGCCGCGTCGCGGCCATCGTCGGCATCGTCGCCGTCTTCGCCGTGATCGTCACGGCCGCCTTCGCCGCCGACCTGTCGCAGAACGCGACGTCGCTGCCGTCGAAGAACCCGACCGATCTGAAGGCCTCCAACGGCAAGGCGTGGACCCAGCAGCTCGCCGGTGCCTCCTACGTCGGCCGCACCACCGCGCTCGTCGACGAGTGGGGCAACGCCACCACCACCGGCGGCGGCACGCTGACGATCGGCAAGCAGACCACGGTCAACGACGACGGGTTCGTCACCATCACGATCAAGTCGCTGGACTCCGGGCTCGTCATCTCGAACGCGATGGTCACCGCGTCGGGCGGCCAGGTCCAGGCCGTGCAGATCATGAGCACGACGCTCTCGAAGAACGGCATGACCTACGCGATCAAGCTGAAGCTCCCGGGCGAGCAGGGCACGCCGCCGCTGCTGAGCATCAAGTGGTACACCGAGCAGCTGATGATGTAAGCGGCTGATCGATCGGAGCCGTCGTCCACTCCGGTGGGCGACGGCCCCGTCGTCGCCCCGCCCCGGCGCGCGGGGCGTAGCATGGGGTCGTCCACGACCAAGGAGAACCCATGCGTTCCACCTCCTCCCGGCGCCTCGTCGCCCTGATCGCCGCCGTGTGCGCCTTCGGCATCGTCGGCGCCAGCTCCGCGTCCGCCGCGGCCATGATGCCCGCCGGCAACCCGATCGACTACGCGAGCCTCAGCAAGACGGCCACGGCGCAGGTCTTCAACGTCACGATCAAGGGCACGCAGCTCGAGGGCGACGCCATGACGAAGACCGTCACCAACGGGCTGATGGGCGGCATGGGCGCCACCGTCACGGTCAACAAGGCCGTCGACAAGGGCATGACGATGGTCCAGACCATCACCGTCAAGCCGACCAAGGTCGGCGAGGTCACGTCGAGCATCACGAACGCGTTCGCCACGCTGTCCGGCGGCAACTACGGCTCGGGCGTGATCAGCGGCACCTCGCTGAAGAACGACGGCTCGTCGTACACGATCAAGATGTGGTTCGACGAGCAGGGCGCGAACCCGAACCTGAACCTCCGCTTCTACCTCTACCACTCGTAGGGTCGGAGCACGAAAAAGGGCCCTGGTCCCAACGCCCGCAAGGGGTCGGGACCAGGGCCCTTCGTCGTGCGTGGACTACTTCGCGGCCGCGTACTTCGCGCCGACCGCGTCCCAGTCGACGACGTTCCAGATCGCCTCGAGGTAGGCCGGGCGCTTGTTCTGGTACTTGAGGTAGTACGCGTGCTCCCAGACGTCGATGCCGAGGATCGGCGTCTTGCCCTCGCTGATCGGCGAGTCCTGGTTCGGCGTCGACATGACCTCGAGCTTGCCGCCGTTGACGACGAGCCAGCTCCAGCCCGAGCCGAAGCGCTTAATGCCGGCGTCGGTCATCGCCGCCTTGAGGGCGTCGAGGCCGCCGCAGTCGGCGTCGATCGCCGCGGCGAGGTCGCCGCTCGGGGCGCCGCCGCCGTTCGGGCCGATGACCTCCCAGAACAGCGTGTGGTTGGCATGGCCGCCCGCGTTGTTGCGCACCGGGCCCTGCTTGTCGGCCGGCAGCTGGTCGAGCATGGTCAGGAGCTCCTCGACCGGCGTGTTCTCCCACTCGGTGCCGGCGAGCGCCGCGTTGGCGTTGTCGACATAGGCCTGGTGGTGGCGGTCGTGATGGATCTCCATCGTCTGCGCGTCGATATGGGGCTCGAGCGCGTCGAACGGATAGGCGAGAGCGGGGAGCTCGAAGGCCATGGGTCCTCCTCGTGGGGGTCGAAAGCGATTGCTGCGCGAAGCCTAGTCGTGGACGAAGCCCCGGCATCCGGTAGTTCGCACGGCTAGGCGGATGGGACGAGACGGCCGTCGAGCTCCCGCACGATCAGCCCCTGCAGCTCCAGCTCCGCGATCAGCGCGGCGGCGACCGCCGGGGCGAGGCCGCAGCGCGCCCCCACGACGTCGGCCGAGACCGGCTCGCGCCGCAGCGCCGCGAGCACGCGTGCGGCCGGCCCCGCGACCGGCGGATCATCGGTGCGCAGCGCGCCCGGGTCCAGACCCAGTGCGATCACCGCATCCGCGGCGTCGGTGAGCGGCAGCGCGCCGTCCTTGAGCAGGAGGTTGGAGCCCGCCGATGTGCTGCCCCACGGAGCGCCGGGGACCGCGAGCACATCGCGGCCGAGGTCGAGCGCAAGCCGCGCCGTGATCAGCGCGCCGCTGCGCGCCGCCGCCTCGACCACGATCGTGGCGTCGGC
>JBPCSR010000128.1:0-2994 GCA_051006935.1 Gaiellales bacterium | reverse complement strand
GGCGAGGCCGTAGATCGTGTCGTTGGCGATCGCGACCGCCTCCTCGACGTCGCTGAAGGAGATCGCCGACAGCACCGGCCCGAAGATCTCCTCCTGCGCGATCCTCATGTCGTTCTTCACGTCCGAGAAGATCGTCGGCTCGATGAAGCAGCCGCCCGAGTCCTGCATGACGCGGTTGCCGCCGAGCGCGACCGACGCGCCCTCGCTCTTGCCCGCCTCGATGTAGCCGAGCACGCGATCCATCTGCGTGGTGTCGACCATCGCGCCCATCTTCGTGCCCGCCTCGAGCGGATTGCCGGGCTGGATGCCGGCGGCGACCTTCGCGACGCGCGCGATGAAGTCATCGCGCACCGACTCGTGCACGAGCAGGCGCGAGCCAGCGTTGCAGACCTCGCCCTGGTTGAAGAAGATGCCCCAAGCGACGGCCTCGGCGGCCTTGTCGAGGTCGGGGTAGTCGGGCAGGATGATGTGCGGCGTCTTGCCGCCGCACTCGAGCGAGACGCGCTTGAGGTTCGACTCGCCGGAGTACTTCATGAAGTACTTGCCGACCTCCGTCGAGCCCGTGAACGCGACCATGTCGACGTCCATGTGCAGGCCGATCGCCTGGCCGGCGGTCTCGCCGAAGCCGGGCACGACCTGGAGGACGCCGGCCGGCAGGCCCGCGTCGACCGCGAGCTGCGCGATGCGGATCGCGGTCAGCGGCGACTGCTCCGCGGGCTTCAGCACGACCGAGTTACCGGTGGCGAGCGCGGGACCGAGCTTCCACGCCGCCATCATCAGCGGGAAGTTCCACGGCACGACGGCGCCGATCACCCCGAGCGGCTCGCGCACGACCATCGCGACGGCCGACGGGTCGGTCGGCGCGATCTCGTCGGAGACCTTGTCGACGGCCTCGGCGTAGAAGTTGATGCACTTCGCGGCGCCCGGGACGTCGATCTTGCGGCTGTCCGAGATCGGCTTGCCCATGTCGATCGTCTCGAGCAGGGCGAGCTCGTCGGCATGCTCGAGCATCAGCTCGGCGAAGCGCTTGAGGACGCCCTTGCGACGGGCCGGGGAGGCCTTCGACCAGGCGCCGCTCTGGAACACGGCACGGGCGCCGGCGACGGCGCGGTCGACGTCGGCGCTGTCGCACGAGGCGACCTGCGTGATGACGGTCCCGTCGATCGGCGAGACGCAGTCGAACGTGGCGCCGCTGACGGCGTCGACGTACTGGCCGTCGATGAACGCGCGGCCCTCGGGCTGCAGCTGCTCGGCGGCGGCGGCGACGGACGAGGCGGTGGGGATGGCGGTGGCGCTCATGGTCTCCGGAGGGTCGAGGGGGGTGCGGGAACGGTACGCGAAACGATTCGCGCGCGGTGCGGACGCGGCCCGATGCGCGTCGTGACTTTCGGCGCGACGCGGAGTACCATCGCCGCATTTCCCGGAGGAGGTCCGTCATGCGGAAGCCGTCGATCGTCGTCGCGATGCTCGTCATCGCCCTGACCCTCATCGCCAGCGCGGGAGCGCGCGGCGTCGGCGGGCCGCACGCGCGGCAGGGGGACTGCGGTCCCGCCTCGGGCACGCCGCCCACCGTGCAGAGCGTCACCGTCGACGGCGTCTCCGTCGCCGCCGGGTCGAACCAGTCGGGTCCCGGCATGGGCAAGCTCTACTACTCGACGGAGGTCGGCAACGGGCAGCAGAACGGCTCGTACTGCCTGTATCCGTTCACCATCCGCCTCAATCGCGATTACACTGGCGCGTCGCCGAGCAACGGCCAGTGGAGCCCGGTCTGGGGCGTGGCCTCGTACTTCCTCGACCATGCCACGCTCGCGCAGAAGTTCAACCCGGCCTACGCGGACCAGCCGGCGGTGACGAGCGCCTCGACGATCGTGATCACGCTCGCGCTGACCGGTGACGGCGTCTACTCCGCACCGAATGCGTATTGGTTCACCAGCACGGGCAAGCTCGAGGGCAACACCGGCATCCAGATCTCGGGCACGACGATGACGGTCACCGGCCACCCGGCGCCGAACCTCAACGCGCCGGAGACGTGGCCGACGGGGCTCGACCCGGCCTTCAACGCGTACACGGCGAGCGCGTCCGGCTACGACCTCGCCAACTGGCCCGGCGGGACGCCCAACGGGTACAACGCGATGATGAACCCGCCGGTGCAGGGTGCGGCGATCGCGCCGGCCGCGTCGATGGGCCTGCAGTTCTCCTTCAACGCGCGCTTCTCGAACGGCGCGATGAACCAGGGGTCGGAGGCGCAGCGCGGCTCGTGGTTCGAGGCGGTCAACTCGCCGCGCTGGACGAACAACTTCTCGAACCAGGGCGGCTCGCCGCAGCTGCAGCTCGGGATGGGCAACTACCACTCGTACTACGACAGCGCGAACACGGAGACGGTCGACTCCGGCAGCCTGCGGATGCTGCTGCCCGATGCATGGGCGTCGCTCGCCTTCGGCGTCACGAGCGCGTCGGATCCCGCGCTGATCCAGGGCGCGATTCAGGTGATCCGGACGGAGAGCGGCACGACGACGCCGATCACGGCGATCACCACCCCGGTCGCGGGGCAGGGCATCATCGTCGACGTCGGCACGGTGACGTTCTCCGAGCCGAACTTCACGACGAAGAAGAGCATGGCGGTGCGTGCGAGCGTTCGCGGCAAGAAGGTCGCCTTGCGCTTCGTCGCGACGAAGGACCAGCTGAAGGCGTCGAAGAACAAGGTCGTCATCTGGGGCGGTTCGAAGAAGCTCAAGAAGCTGACGACGATCACCGCCAAGGTCGGCTCGAACTCCGTCACCGTGAAGAACATCGGCAAGGGCGGCTACGTCGTCAAGGCCGGCAAGACCATCATCGGCAGCGCCACGCTCGGTCAGAGCGGAGGGGGCGGCAACACGGGCGGCGGCGGCAACAAGGGCAACGGCGGCTGCATGAAGCAGAACTGCTCGAACGGCGGCAAGTAGCCCAACGTGGACGTGATGGGCCCGGGCCCAACACGTCCACCCCATCCCCGGC
>JBPCSR010000127.1:0-3359 GCA_051006935.1 Gaiellales bacterium | reverse complement strand
GCCAGCGCCTCGGCCGGGCCCGCCGACTTGCGGCTGCCCTCCTCGTCCACGAGCAGGACGTCGCCGTCGGGCAGCGGCGCGCCGCGGAGCCAGTCGTCGACGGCGATCGCGCCGTCGGGCGGCGCGGCGCGCGAGCCCGTCGCTACGACGACATGATCGGGCGCGAGGCCCGCGATCAGCTCGGCATCGGCCGTGGTGCCGAGGCGCACGTCGACGCCGAGGTGCTCGAGCTCGGCGGCGCGCCAGCGCCAGAGGTCGTCGAGCGAGCCCAGCACCGGGAGCGTCGCCGTGCGCGTGATCTGCCCGCCGAGGCGGTCCGACGCCTCGAGCAGCGTGACGCGATGGCCGCGCTCGGCGGCGTGGCGCGCGGCCTCGAGCCCGGCGACGCCGCCGCCGACCACGACGACGTAGCCCGGGGCAGCGGCCGGCGCCGTCGCGCGCGGGCCCTCCATCCCCGACGTCGGGTTCTGGGCGCAGGCGATCGGGAACTTGCGCAAGCGCCGGGCGATGCAGACGTTCTGGCCGACGCAGCGGCGGATGCGATCGGCCTGCCCCTGCTCGAGCTTGCGCACGAGGTCGGGGTCGGCCATCAGCGCGCGCGTCATGCCGACCAGGTCGCACGCGCCCTCGGCCAGGGCGCGCTCGCCGAGCTCGGGCTTGTTGATCTTGCCCTCGGCGAGGATCCGCACGTCGCGCGCCACCGCCTTGGCACGCGCCGCGTTCGGGATGCCGATCCCCGGCTCGAGGTCGAGCGGGGGGATGATCAGCTCCGTGTGCTGGTAGTCGCCGTTGCCGATGCCCATGTAGTCGACGTCGCACGTGTCCTCGAGGTGCTGCACGAGCCGCTCGAAGTCGGGCGTGCGGACGCTGATCGTGGCGCCGAGGATCGCGTCGTCGCCGATCGCGCCGCGCACCGCCTGCAGGAGCTCCACGGCGAAGCGGGTCCTGTTCTCGAACGAGCCGCCGTAGGCGTCGGTGCGCAAGTTGCGGTCGTCGTAGAAGAACGCGTCGACGAGCGTGTCATACGAGAACATCAGCTCGATGCCGTCGGTGCCGGCGCGCATCATCGTCTCGGCGCACTCCGCGAAGCAGCGCACCATCATCTGGATCTCGTCGACCGTCATCGCGTGGATGCGGCCGACGCCGAAGTAGCCCGGCGCGTCGGACGGCCCCCACTGCTCGCCGCCCGACGCGAGCGGGTCGGCGTTCGGGCCCATGTGGTAGATCTGGTTCACGATCGTGCCGCCGTGCGCGTGCACCGCCTCGACGGTGCGCGCGAGGCCCTCGACGAAGCCCGGCTTCGTGTGGTCGTAGTTCTGCGGCGTCACGCGCCCCGTGGGGTGCGGCGGCACCGGCTCCATCACGAGCAGGCCCGTGCCGCCCGCCGCGCGCGCCGCGTAGTAGTCGCGCACGCGGTCCCCGTGGATGCCGTTGTCCGAGTACGACTGCGTGTGCGCCGTCATCGTCACGCGGTTGCGCACGCGCCGGCCGCGCAGCTCGACGGGGGAGAGCAGGTGCTCCATGGCGGGATCGTAGGGGCGCGCCGCGCGCACGGCGACGGCGAGGCGACCCGGCACCGAATTTGCACGTTTCGTGCAGTTTTGGACCCGGGTCCAAAATTGCACGATTCATGCAGTTTTGGACCCGGGTCCAAAACTGCACGAAACGTGCTCAGTACTGCTGCTCGGCGCGCATGCGCGCCATCGCCTCGATCACGTCGGGCGGCACGCCCGCGGCCTGGGCCTCCGCGATCGGATCCGGGCGCACCTCGAGCGAGGCGAGCACGTCGGCCGGCACCTCTCCGCTCGAGACGGCCGCGACCACCATGAAGCGCTCGGCGAGCTCCTTCGCCGCCGCCGTCGACTGGTCGATGAACGTCTCGACGGTCTTGTCGAAGCGCTCGCGCCCGCCGTGCTCCTCGATCGTGTCGGGCGCCGCGGCGGCCCACTCGGCGAGCGTCGCGGCCGTCACCTCGATGTGGAACTGCAGGCCCCACGCGCGGTTCTGGAAGCGGAAGGCCTGCTGCGTCGAGTCGTTGCGCGCGAGCAGCGTCGCCCCGGGCGGCGCCTCGAAGCCGTACCAGTGCCACTCGAACCCGAAGAACGGGCGCGGCATGCCGGCCAGCAGCAGGTCGTCGTCGGCGTCCGCCGTGAGGCCCACGTCGACGAAGCGCGCGACCTCCGGGACGTCGACCTTGCCGATGCGACCGCCGGCGGCGCGCGCCAGGAGCTGGCCGCCGAGGCACACGCCGAGGATCGGCACGCCCGTGTCGAGCGCCTCCTCGAGCAGGTCGAGCTCGGCCGCGAGCCACGGCTCGGCGTGGTCCTGGTCGGGGTGCGCCGTGCCGCCGAGCGACACGACCGCCGTGATGTCGTCGAGCGACGGACGCTCGGGGTGCGTGTACGTGTCCCAGCGGACGACCTCGCCGGCGGCCTCGATCGGCGCGAGCAGCGCACCGGGGTAGCCGTCGTGGTCGTGCTGGATGATCAGCGTCCGCATGCGGATCCCTTCGCGCCGGCGCTACGCGTGGCCGTGGTCGCGGGCGATGCCGACGAAGCGCTCCGCCAGCGCGGCGGCCGTGCGCGCGTTGTCCTCCACCAGCGCGTCGGTGTCGGCGCGGATGGCGTCCTTGTCGGCGCCGTGCTCGTCGAGGTTCCACTCGCCGACGTCGAGCCACCACTCGACCGTGCGGCGGTCCACCTCGATGTGGAACTGGAGGCCCCAGGCGGCCGAGCCGATGCGGTAGGCCTGGTTGCCGGCCGCGTTGCGCGCCAGCGGCACGGAGTCCGGTGGCATCTCGAAGTTGTAGTGGTGCCACTCGAAGGCGCGATAGCCCTGGCCGAGCGGGCCGATCAGGGGGTCGTCCTCGCCCGCGGGCAGGAGGCCGATGTCGTACCAGCCCTGCTCGGTCGGCGACGGGCCGACGGCCGCGCCGGCGGCGCGCGCGAGGATCTGGCCGCCGAAACACACGCCGAGCATCGGCAGCTCGCGCTCGAGGCCCTCGCGCAGCAGCTTCACCTCGGCGGGGATCCACGGGTAGCGGTCGTCCTCGTCGGGCATGGCCACGCCGCCCATCAGCACGACGGCGTCGTAGGGCGCCAGGCTCTCGGGCGCCGGGTCCTCGAACGTGCGCCACACGTCGACCTCGCCGGCGCCGTGCAGGACGTCGTGGAAGGCGCCGAGGAGGTTCGTCTTGTCGTGCTGGATCTGCAGCGTGCGCACGGCGGCAGTGTACGTCCCGTGCCGTGCGACGAGACGCGTGTGCGATCGCGTACGCTCGCGTCATGGCCACGGAGCAGCGATCGAAGCTCGATCTTGCGCTCCTCCTGACGATCATCACGATCGCGCTGTGGGCCCTC
>JBPCSR010000126.1:0-3564 GCA_051006935.1 Gaiellales bacterium | reverse complement strand
GCGTCTGGTCGAGCACGACGACCGCCTCCGGCTCGAGGCGGATGATGGCGTCGGGCGCAAGCGCCACGCGGCGCCCCTAGGTCCCCTCGGACCAGCTGCCGAGGTAGCGCCGCTGCTCGGCGGAGAGCTCGTCGATCGCGTTGCCCATCGCGTCGAGCTTGAGCCGCGCGATCTGCTCGTCGACCGCGAGCGGCACCACGTACACGCGATTCTCGAGCGCCTCGGCGTTGCGCACGGCGTACTCCGCCGACAGCGCCTGGTTGGCGAAGCTCATGTCCATCACGGAGGCCGGATGGCCCTCGGCGGCCGCCAGGTTCACGAGGCGCCCCTCGGCCAGCAGGATGAGCGACCGCCCGTCGGCCAGGGTGATCTGCTCCACGTGCGGGCGCGGCGCCGCCGTCTCCGCGGCACGGGCGCGCAGCGCAGGCACGTCGATCTCGACGTTGAAGTGCCCGGCGTTGGCGATGATGGCGCCGTCGCGCATAACGTCGAAGTGCTCCCCGCGGAGCACGTCCTTGTCGCCCGTCGCGGTGCAGAAGACGTCGCCGATCGGCGCCGCGTCGGCCATCGTGGCGACGCTGAAGCCGTCCATCGCCGCTTGCAGCGCCCGCAGCGGATCGACCTCGGTGACGACGACGTGCGCGCCCATGCCCCGCGCGCGCTCAGCGAGGCCGCGCCCGCACCAGCCGTACCCGGCCACGACGAAGGTGCAGCCGGCGAGCAGCACGTCGGTCGCGCGCATGATCGCGTCGATCGTCGACTGGCCCGTGCCGTAGCGGTTGTCGAAGAGGTGCTTGGTCTGCGCCTCGTTGACGGCGATGACGGGGAAGCCGAGCACGCCGTCGGCCTCCATCGCACGCAGACGGATGACGCCCGTGGTCGTCTCCTCCATGCCGGCGATCACGCCGTCGAGGAGGTCGCGCCGCGTCGCGTGGATCACGCCGATCGCGTCGGCGCCGTCGTCCATCGCGATGTGCGGACGGACGTCGAGGGCCGCGTTGATGTGGCGGTAGTAGGTGTCGTCGTCCTCGCCGCGGATCGCGAAGACCGGGATTCCGCCCGCCACCAGCGCGGCCGCCACGTCGTCCTGGGTCGAGAGCGGGTTCGAGGCGCACAGGGCGACCTCCGCCCCGCCGGCCGCGAGCGTGCGCATCAGACCGGCCGTCTCCGCGGTCACGTGCAGGCACGCGCTGACGCGGATCCCGGCGAGCGGGCGCTCGGCGGAGAAGCGCTCGCGGATGCCCCGCAGCACGGGCATGCCGCGCTCGGCCCAGCCGATGCGGCGCTCTCCCTCGGCGGCCAGCGCGAGGTCGCTGACGTCATGCGCGGTGTCGGCCACGTGCAGAGGTTAGCCGGTCGCCGGCGGCGCCTTCAGCGCCGTCAGCCGTGCGATGTCGAGGGCGTCCACGCCCTCCGCCTCCGCGAGGTGGCACGACACGACGTCGCCGTGCACGAGCAGGGCGAGCGTCCGCTCCAGCTCGTCGTCGCCGCTGCCGCGCCACTCGAGCACCGTGGCGACGTCGCCGGCCACGAGCCCCTGGATGCGGTCATGGAGGTCGGCCGGCGCCGGCGGCTCGGCCGCATCGCGCAGGAAGACCGCCGCCGCGGGGATGCCGTGCCGCGCGCACCCGATCCAGCCGAGGACCTCGTTGTGCGCCATCTCCGGCATCGACCCGGCCCAGGCCGCGGCCTTGGCGTTCTCGTTGATCTGGTTCTTGAGCCGCACGGCCGCGGCCGCGCGGGCCCCCGAGCCGTACAGCACGACGGCCTTCCCCGCGAGCTGCTCCGCGTGCGCGCGCGCCGGCGCGTCGTCCGCGCGCTGGACCGCGACCGCGCGCTCGACCGCGGGAATCGCCGCCGC
This sequence comes from Gaiellales bacterium, assembly GCA_051006935.1. Classification (GTDB taxonomy): domain Bacteria; phylum Actinomycetota; class Thermoleophilia; order Gaiellales; family F1-60-MAGs149; genus F1-60-MAGs149. The sequence goes on along the minus strand of JBPCSR010000126.1, from coordinate 1,703 downwards.
GAGCGCCGTCGCCGCGCCGGGCGCGACGCCCGCGCGGTCGAGGATGCCCACCAGCGCGCCGAGCAGGAGCCCGAGCGCGCCTCGCGGCTGGAAGCCGGGCTCCACGAGCGCGCACGGCGCGCCGATCGCCTGGGCCGCCTCGGCCAGCGCGCCGCCGGCGGTGACGGCCGCGCGCAGCGAGCCGCGATCGCCGGCCTCGTCCCACAGCCAGCGCGTCTCGGCCGTCTGGCCGGAGTACGAGATGCACACGACGAGCGTGTCCTCACCGACCCAGCCGGGCAGCGAGGTGGTGTCGACCGGGACCACGGGCACCGTCACCTGCTCGGCGAACAGCGCGCAGAGCAGGCGACCGCCGGCGGCCGAGCCGCCGAGCCCGCAGAGCGCGACAGCGGACGGCCGGCGATCGGCCATCCCGGCCTGCTCCGCCGCCGCGAGTCCGGCGCGAAGCTGCCGCGGGAAGTCGAGCGCCTGCTCGAGCATGGTGGCCGGCGCCATCAGCCGGGCCTCCGCTCGCCCGCGAGCTCCTCGCCGGCGCCGGCGGCGGCATCCGTGCCGAGGGCGGAGTCGCGCACGCGCGCGCGCTCGCCGACGAGCGCAGCGCGGCCGATCGCGCTGCCCTCGACGTGCGCGGAGGCCGCGACCCGGGCCCCGGGCAGTAGCACGGAGCGCACGACGGCCGCGTCGTGCTCGACGGTGCTGCCGGCGCCGATCACGGCGTCGGGACCGACCTCGGCACCGGCGCCGATCACGGCCCCCGCGCCGACGAGCACCGGGGCGCGCAGGATCGCGGAGGGATCGACCTCGGCGTCGGGCGCCACCAGCACGCCGTCGGCCGAGCCGCCGATCCGCGTGTGCACGCGGCCGCCGACGGCGTCGGCGTTGGCGGCGAGGAAGCTCTCGAGCGTGCCGATGTCCCGCCAGTAGCCGTCGGAGCGCACGCAGATCAGGCCCTGGCCGACGAGCTGCGGGAACACCTCGCGCTCGATCGACACCATGCGGTCGGACGGGATCAGGTCGAGCACCGCCGGATCGAGCACGTAGGCCCCGGCGTTCACCCACCACGGTGCGGGCCCGAGGCCGTCGGCGGTCGGCGGCTTCTCGACGAAGCGCTCGACGCTGCCCTGCGCGTCGTGCACGACGACGCCGAAGCGCGTGGGGTCGTCGACGGGCGTGAGGCCGATCGAGGCCATCGCGCCGGCATCGTGATGCGCGGCGACGAGGGCGCCAAGGTCGGCGTCGCCGAGCACATCGCCGTTGAGCGCGAGGAACGGCCCGTCGACGCGACCCGCGGCGGCGAAGCGGATCGCCCCGGCCGTGCCGAGCGGCTCGTCCTCGACGACCACCTCGACCTCGATGCCGCCCGGCGGCGTGCCGATGCCGGCGCGCAGCTGCTCGGGCAGGTAGCCGCAGGACAGGATCACGCGCGTCACGCCCGCGGCGGCGAGGCGGTCGAGCAGCAGCGAGACGAACGGCACGTCGCCGATCGGCAGGACGGGCTTGGGCGCATCGAGCGTCAGCGGGCGCAGGCGCGTGCCCTCGCCGCCGACCAGGACGACGGCGATCACGCCTGGTGCAGCTCGCGATCCGGGTCCCGCGACGGGCGCCCGATCGGCACGTAGGTGAAGCCCGCCGCGACGGCCTCGGCCGGGTCGAGCAGGTTGCGCCCGTCGACGATCACCGGCTGGCGCATGGCCCCGCGCACC
>JBPCSR010000125.1:0-3322 GCA_051006935.1 Gaiellales bacterium | reverse complement strand
GGGCAGGCCGGGGCAGTCGACCGATGACGCCGGCGCGTCGGACACGAGAAATACGTCGGCGAGCCCGATCCGCGCGATCACCGTGACGAGCTCGTGATAGCCGTCGGGGCGCTTCGGCCCGACCCGCAGGAGCAGGTTGATCTTCGCGCAGGCGCGGACGATGGCGGCGTCGTCGGTCACGGCGCGTCCACCGTAGCCGCAGCGAGCGCGTCGAGCAGGGGCGGCCAGCCCTCGGGCGCGATCGCCTCGGCGCGGATGCGCGGGTCGTGCCCGAGCGCCGCGAGCACGTCCTCGGCCTGCGCCCGCGTGGCGATGCCCGCCATCGCGAGGCCGTTGGCGAGGGTCTTGCGGCGGTGGCGGAAGCCCGCGTGGACGAGCGCCGCGAGGCGGCTCCAGCGCGGCGCGCGCTCGGGCCAGTCGGCGCGGCGGCGGAAGGCGACGAGCGCCGAGTCGACGCGCGGCGGCGGGTCGAACACGGCGCGGCCGACCGGGTGCAGGTCGGTGCGCTCGCAGGCGAGCTGCATCAACACGCTGACCGCGCCGTACGCGGGCGTCGACGGCACGGCGAAGAGGCGGTCGGCGATCTCGCGCTGCACCATCACGCACCAGCGATCGATCCCGGGCAGCTCGTCGAGCGAGCGCAGGATCAGCGGTGTCGCGACGTTGTAGGGCAGGTTGGCGACGAACGCGGTCGGCGGCGGGTCGAGCCGGTCGAGCGGCACCTGCATCGCGTCGCCCCACGTGAGCAGCACGTTCGGGTGCGCGGCGAGGATCGGCGCGAGGTGCGGCTCGAGCGCGCGGTCGATCTCGACCGCCTGCACGGTCGCGACCTGAGGGGCGAGGAGTGCGGTGAGGATGCCCCTTCCCGGCCCGACCTCGAGCACGACGTCGTCGGCGCGCAGGCCGGCGCGGTCGATCGCGACGCGCGCGATGTTGGGGTCGCGCAGGAAGTTCTGCCCGTAGCGCTGGCTCATCGCGCGATCGCGTAGGCGGCGTCGGCGTTCGCCTCGACCTGCGCGGCCAGCGCGTCGGCGTCGACGCCCCGCACGAGCGCGACGGCGCGCAGCGTGTCCATGACGTACGCGGGCTCGTTGGGCGTGCCGCGGTGGGGGACGGGCGTGAGGTACGGCGCGTCGGTCTCGAGCAGGATCCGGTCGGCCGGGCAGCGCGCCGCGGCGAGGAGCAGGTCCGACGCCTTCGGGTACGTCACGTTGCCGGCGAACGAGCACCACCAGCCGTTGGCGATCGCCTCGTCGAGCCGGTCGGGGACGGCGAAGCAGTGCAGGATCACGCGCGCCGGGCCCTCGTCGACGAGCAGGGGGAAGCACTCGGCGTCGGCGTCGCGGCAGTGGATCGTGACCGTCTTGTCGAGCTCCCGCGCGATCGCGAGCTGGCGGCGGAACACGTCGGTCTGCGTCGTGCGGTCGACGTGGTCGCGGAACCAGTCGAGCCCGGTCTCGCCGATCGCGACGCAGCGCGGGTGCGCGGCGCGCGCGCGGATCGCCGCCTCGAACTCGTCCGTCCACTCGTCGGCGTGGTTCGGGTGCAGGCCCGCGGTCGTGTAGACGCCCGGCTCGTCGAGCAGCGGAAGGACGGCGTCCAGCTCCGCGGCGTTCGAGCCGATCGTGACCAGCCGCCGCACGCCGGCCGCGCGGGCGCGCGCGATCACCTCGAGCGGCGGGTCATCGCAGCTCGTGACGTGGGTGTGCGTGTCGATCAGGCGGCATCGCCCCCGAGCGGCTCCTCGACCCGGGGGAAGAGCGGGCCGGTGGCCTCGGTGACGGCGCCGCCCGGCAGCAGATCGGCCGCCGCGCGGTCCCACGCGAGGTCGTCGTCGGCGCCGAGCGCGGCGAGGATGCGCGGCGCGCTCTCGGGCAGCACCGCGGCGAGCAGGATCGTGCAGGCGCGCGTGCCGTCGGCGAGCGTGTAGAGCACGGCGTCGAGCTCTGCCGCGGCGGCGGGGTCCTTGGCGAGCGTCCACGGCGCGCGGGCGTCGACGAAGCGGTTGAGCGCGCGCACGACCTCCCAGGCCGCATCGAGCGCCTCGGTCAGCTCCATGTCGGCGACGTGCCGGCCGACCGCTTCGCGCGCCTGCTCGATCGCGCCGGCGATGGCGGTGTCGCAGCGCGCGGCGGGGACGACGCCGTCGCGGTACTTGGCGACCATCGCGACGACGCGGTTGACGAGGTTGCCGAGGTCGTTGGCGAGCTCCGCGTGGTAGCGCTCGTGGACGGCCTCGTACGAGATGCCGCCGTCGCCGCCGAACCGCACGTCGCGCAGCAGGTAGTAGCGGAGCGCGTCGACGCCGTACGCGTCGATCACCGCGAACGGGTCGAGCACGTTGCCGACCGACTTCGACATCTTCGCCTCGCGCACCGTCAGGTACCCGTGGATCATCAGCCGCTGCGGCAGCGCGTAGCCCGCGCCCATCAGCATCGCCGGCCAGATCACGGCGTGGAACTTGAGGATGTCCTTCGCCAGGAGCTGCCAGCGCGGCGGCCAGTAGCGCGTCGTCAGGTCCTCGCCGGGGCGCGCGTACGTGAGCGCCGAGGCGTAGTTGAGGAGCGCGTCGAACCATACGTAGCAGGTCTGCTCGGGCGCCCAGGGGAGGGGCACGCCCCACTCGATCGACGCGCGCGAGAGCGAGACGTCGTCGAGGCCGCCGCTGATGAACGAGCGGGCCTCGTTGTAGCGCGTCTGCGGGCTGACGAACCCGGGGTTCGCGTCGTAGTGCGCGAGCAGCGGCTCCTCGAAGGCGGACAGGCGGAAGAACCAGTTCGACTCCTGCAGCCACTCGGGCTTCGTGCCGTGGTCGGGGCAGAGCCCGTCGACGAGCTCCTCCTCCTTGTAGAACGCCTCGCAGCCGGTGCAGTAGAGGCCCTCGTAGGTGCCCTCGTAGACGTGGCCGTTGTCCTTGAGCGTCTGCAGGAAGTCCTGCACGAAGCGCATGTGGCCCTCGTCGGTGGTGCGGATGAAGAAGTCCTGCGTGGCGCGGACGTCCTCGGTCATGCGGCGGAAGTTCGCGCTGTTCCTGTCGACGAACTCCTGCGGGGTGAGGCCCAGCTCGGCCGCGACGCGCGCGTTCTTGTCGCCGTGCTCGTCGACGCCGGTCAGGAAGAAGACGTCCTCGCCGCGCTGGCGCATGTGCCGCGCGTAGACGTCGGCCGCGATCGTCGTGTACGCGTGCCCGAGGTGCGGCTGCGCGTTGACGTAGTAGATCGGCGTCGTGAGGAAGGTCGGCTGCACCGGCACAGGGTATCGGCGCGGCGGTGCGGCTACGGCCGGTAGAGGTCGCGCGCCGACCGGCCGGTGAGGCCCGCCA
>JBPCSR010000124.1:0-5090 GCA_051006935.1 Gaiellales bacterium | reverse complement strand
GCACCTCGCCGTAGCCCGTGTCGGCATCGGCGATCACCGGCACGTCGATCGCGTTCGTCATGCGGCGCAGGTGGTCGACCATGTCCGTCAGCGTCGTGATGCCGAGGTCGGGCAGGGCGAACGCGGCCGCGGACGCGGCGTAGCCGCCGCGGTAGACGGCCTCGAAGCCCGCCTGCTCCAGCAGGCGGGCCGTGAGGGCGTCGTAGGCGCCGGGGGCGACGACGATGTCGCCCCGCTGCAGGCGTGCGCGGAGGCCCATCGCTCAGTCCCTCAGCGGCGAGGCGCCGTCGATCCACACGATCACGCGCGTGAACTTCCCGGCCTCGTCGAAGTCGAAGAAGTTGCACGTGATCACGTGGTCGAGCGAGCCATCGGTCTTGACGTGCGGGCACGACTGCTCCGTCGACGCCCTGCCCTCGGCCTCGTCCACCACCAGGTTGGTGATGTTGTGCTCGATGTGGGAGTAGTCGCCGAAGAAGTTCTCGAACATCGACCGGATCCCGTCGTGCCCCGCGAACGTGAGGTGCGCGCTCTGGATCGTGAACGTCGCGTCCGGGGCGAAGAACGCCAGCGCGCCCTCCATGTCCCTGGCGTCGACCGCGTCGAAATAGGCGCCCGGCGCCTGCTTGAGGTGGGCCCGGTCGTGCATCAGACGGTCCAGTCCGCCTCGGTGACGGGGAAGACCTGCGGGCTCTTCCCGCCCTCGCGCTTGTAGATCATCATCTTGCGGCGGAACTCGACGACGACCTCCTTGCGCTGGTTGAGGCCACGGGAGCGGATGCCCACGATGCCGACGTACGGGCGGCTCGACGACTCGCGCTTCTCCAGCACCTCGGACTCGCACCAGAGGGTGTCGCCGACGAACACGGGGTTCGGCAGCTTGATGTCGTCCCAGGCGAGGTTCGCCATCGCGTTCTCGGAGACGTCGGTCACGGACATGCCGGTGACCAGCGACAGCGTGAAGCACGAGTTGACGAGGATCTTGCCGAACGGCGACTCCTCGGCGAACGCCGCGTTGAAGTGCGACTGGTTCGTGTTCAGCGTGAGGTTCGTGAACCACGTGTTGTCGACCTCGGAGATCGTGCGGCCGAGCGTGCTGCGATACACGTCGCCGATCTCGAAGTCCTCGTAGAAGCGGCCTTCCCAGCCCTTGACAACGCCCATCTGCAGTACCTCCTGGTGTGTTCGTTCTACCCGCGGCTCTCGCGGATCTCGTGGAAGATGTCGAGCGGGCACAGGGCCGACACGACGGGGTGCGGGACGTCGACGATCTCCGAGATGCGGAGGTCGACGGCGGCCGAGCAGAGCACGTACGCCTGCTCCCGCGACAGGCCGGCCTCGTCGCCGAGCCACTGGATCATGGCCTCGATCGCGTTGCGGGCGGCGAGGGTGGTGTCCATCGGGTGGATCGCGCCCGCGTCGTCGATCGGCAGGCCGACCGTCGAGACGGTGCGGCGCTCGCTGCGGAACGCGGGCTCGGACGACTCGATCAGCGGCGTCGTCGGCCGGTGCCGCACGTCGCGCAGCACGCGCACCCGGATGCGCACCTGGCCGTGCGTCTCGATCGCGAAGGCGCAGACCTCGCCGTCGCCCTGGCAGAAGTGCACGTCGCCGAGCGAGAGCAGGGCGCCGGGGACGTCGACGGGGAAGTGGATCGTGGAGCCGGCGCGCACCTGCGGCACGTCGAGGTTGCCGCCGAGCTCGCGCGGCGGGATCGTGCGCGCGCCCGTGGAGGCGATCGGCTCGGCGGTCGGGACCGCGCTCGACGCGGTCGGCGGCAGCGCGCCGACGGCGGCCTCGCGCGCGTTCCAGACGGCGAGGCGCTCGGCCGAGGGCGCGACGCCGATCACGCCGACGACCGGGTCGGCGGGGACGCCCACGCCGGGCATGCGGCCGCTGGTGGCGACGCCGTCGTGGAGGCCCCACGTGACGAGGTAGTAGTCGGGGAAGCGGTCGGCGAGGAGGCCGAAGCCGGGCACGATCGGGGTCTCGCCGAAGGAGTCGGTGCGCACGTCGAGGATGTCGACCTGCAGCACGTCGCCGGGCTTCGCGCCCTTGACGAGGATCGGCCCCGTCATCGGGTGCGGCGCGTCGAAGTCGACGTCGGCGAGCTCGGCGTCGGTCGTCGCCGGCGTGATCTGCCCGTCGACGCCGTCGCGGCAGTCGACGAGGATCTCGTCCCCGCTCTTCACCTCGAGCGCGGGCTCGATGTCCGGGTGCCAGCGGTTGTGGCCGGTCTCGGGCGCGTCGACGAGCCGCCGGCGCACCGGCGGGGCGAGGTGGTGCTCGGCCATCAGCGCGTCAGCTCCCGGAGCGCGTCGGCCGTCTCGCGCGCCCAGCGCCGCTCCGATTCGCTCCAGGTGCGCGGCGCGGTGAGGTCGTGCACGGACAGGAGCCCGACGATCTCGCCGGCGTGGTCGCGGTTGGCGGTGACAATCTGCGCCTGCAGCCCGCCGAACATCTCGCGCATCTCGTGGTAGCCGGCGTCGTCCGTGGCGGTGGCGCAGTCGTCCTCGACCACCTGGCTCGCTCCGGCCTGCATCTTGAGCACCACGGGCTGGCGCGACATGTCGAGCAGCGGCGTGTCGCGGATCGAGTGCACGCCCGGCGCGCACCACTCGTACGCGATCGGGAACACGCTCTCGTCCGACGGCAGCCGCAGCGTGACGCGCTGCACGTCGAGCTGCTCGCCGAGCTCCGCGAGCAGCGCCTCGATCTCGGCGTGGCTCACTGCGCCCACTCCAGCGTGGCGTCGCGCGTGGCCTCGTCGAGCGCGGCGAGGAGGTCGTCGGCGAGCGGCTCGTCGAACGCGGGGAGGACGGCGTCGAGCTGGCCGGCGCTCGAGGCGCCGAGGATCGGGCCCGTGACCGCGCCCTGCGCGAGCACCCACCCGACGGCCACGCGCGCGGGCTCGAGCCCGGCCGCGTCGCAGATCGCGAAGATCCGCTCGGCCTTGTCGAACATGACGTCGTTCCAGTAGCGGCGGCGGTACGTGTTGCCGCTCATGCCGGGCAGCGAGAAGCGGCCCTCCGGCGGATCCTCGTCGGGGCGGCGGCCGCGGTGCTTGCCGGTCAGGAACCCGCCGGCGAGCGGGTTGTACGGGATCACGCCGAGCCCCTCGGCCTCCGCGAGCGGGAAGATCGCGTGCTCGCAGTGCCGGTGGAGGAGGTTGTACCGCGGCTGCAGGCACGCGAAGCCCTCGACGCCGATGCGCGCCGCCGCGAGCGCGGCCTCCGCCGTCTTGACGGGGCTGAAGTTGCAGGAGCCGCCGTAGAGGATCTTGCCCTCGCGACGCAGGTCCTCGAGCACGTCGAGGGTCTCCTCGACCGGCGCGTCCGGGTCCATCTGGTGCACCTGGAAGAGGTCGATCCAGTCCGTCTGCAGGCGACGCAGGCTCGCCTCGACGCTGCGGCGGATGTGCAGCCGGCCGTTGCCGCGCTGGTGCGGCGCCGGACCCATCGGGAAGTGGCACTTCGTGGCGAGGACGACGTGCTCGCGCCGGCCGGCGAGGATGCGGCCGACGATCTCCTCGGTCAGCCCGTTCGTGGCGATGTCGGGCGGGATCGGGTACGCGTCCGCCGTGTCGATGAACGTCACGCCCGCATCGAGCGCCTTGTCGACGATGCGCGTCGCCTCGGCCTCATCGGCCTGACGGCCGAACGTCATCGTGCCGAGGCACGCGCGCGAGACGCGCAGGCCCGTGCGGCCGAGGTTGACGGTGTCCATCAGGCGCCGGCCGGGAGCCGCCTAGGCGTTCCCGACCGACTCGCCCTTGAACCAGCGGACGACGACGTCGGCCGACAGCTCCGGCTGCTCCATCAGGTTCGTGTGGCCGGAGCCCTCGACGATGTAGAACTCCGAGCCCTTGATGTTCTCGTGGATCCAGCGCGCGCCGGCGCCGTCGGGGCCCGCGTCGATCGGCGTGAGGCAGTCCTCGGAGCCGACCATCACGAGCGTAGGGGCGGTGACCTTGGCGGCGTACGGGCGCAGGTCCATGTCGCGCATCGCGGCGCACGCGCCGGTGAAGACGGGGACGGAGCAGTTGCGCTCGAGCACGCCCTGGATGACGCCGACGGTCTCATCGCCGGCCGGCGTGTCGAGGAACGCGCGCGACAGGCACTTCGAGGCGATCTCCTGCGCGAGCCCGCGGCCGCCCATGCCCTGCGCCTGCGCGAGCGCGGCCCAGACGTCCCAGTGGCAGCGCGCCATGTAGTCGCTCTTGGCCATCGGGCAGTCGAGGATCAGGCGGTCGATGTACTCGGGATGCCGACCCGCGAAGGCGAGCGCGACCATGCCGCCCATCGACGTGCCGTGCACGTGCGTCTTCTCGATGCCCGCGTCGTCGAGGATCGCCTTGAGGTCGTCGGCCCAGAGATCCATGTCGTAGTGCTGCTCGGGGCGGTCCGAGTTGCCGTAGCCGCGCAGGTCCATCTCGATGACCTTGAAGTGCGGCGTCATCAGGTGCGTCACGAAGCCGAAGTTCTCGTGCGCGAAGCCGGCGCCGCCGATCTGGAGGAGGTGCTCCTCGCCGTCGCCGTGGACGTCGTACCAGATGTTGACTCCGTCGATCGTGACCTGCGACATGGCTCTCTCCTCCGTGTGCGGTTCGCCGGGCTCTAGTAGGAGCGCGGCATCTTCAGGACGTGCTGGCCCAGGAAGGCGAGCACGAGGTTGTTGTTGATCGGCGCCGTCATGTAGAGGCGCGTCTCGCGGAACTTGCGCTCCACGTCGTACTCCTCGGCGAAGCCGAAGCCGCCGTGCGCGTCGAGGCACGCGTTGGCCGCCTGCCACGAGGCCTCGGAGGCGAGCAGCTTCGCCATGTTGCCCTCGGCGCCGCACGGCTCGCCCGCCTCGAACAGCTCGGAGGCGCGGCGGCGCATGAGGTCGGCGGCCTCGACCGCGGCGTAGGCGCGCGCGATCGGGAACTGGACGCCCTGGTTCGCGCCGATCGGGCGGCCGAACACCTCGCGCTCGGTCGCGTACGCGGCGGCCTTCTCGATGAACCAGCGGCCGTCGCCGATGCACTCGGCGGCGATCAGGATGCGCTCGGCGTTCATGCCGTCGAGGATGTACTTGAAGCCCATGCCCTC
>JBPCSR010000123.1:0-10192 GCA_051006935.1 Gaiellales bacterium | reverse complement strand
GTCGTGATCATGGTCGTGAACTTCTCGACGATCATCATGCTGATCGCGATCCTGCACGGCGTGCCCCGCGCCGGCCACGGCCTTGCCGCAAATCTGGTCGCGCTCGGCCTCGCCGCTGTGATCGCCTCGCTGCCCGCTACGGCGCCGCTCGCGGTCGATCTGTTCGGCGGCGCGCGCGCGGCCGCCGAGGTGGAGCGCGTCGGCGGGTGGACGACGAGCAACGGCAAGTACATCCTCGCCGCGCTGTTCCTCGTCTTCGGCCTGCAGGACGTCCTGCAGGCGCTCGGGCACTAGCCCGTCTAGGAGCAGCTGTTCGAGTAGCTCACGCGGACCGCGCTGCCGCCGCGTCCGAAGACGTTGCCCTCGAACGGGATGTAGGCGTAGCCGCCGAGCGCGGACGAGCGCGCGAAGATGTAGAGGCGCGAGGCGCCCGCGGCCGAGCCCCACGTCCCGAGGCCCCCGCCGGTGGTGAGGCGCATGCTCGCGGAGAGGCGGCCGTTGCCGTCGAGGCGGCCCACGGTCTGCAGATCGCCGCCGGGCGACATCAGGCCGAGCGGCATGCCGTCGAGGGGCGGCGTGGTCGAGGCGAGACCGCTCGCGTCGACGGCGACGCGGCAGTACGCGGAGCTGCCGTCGCGGGTGATCGTGATGCTCACCGACGCGTCGGGGACGTTGGCCGACACCGCGACGCTCGGGGCGCTGGAGTTCGGCGCCGCGTTCGACGACGCGCTCGAGGAGATGACCGGGACGAAGCCGCCGCCCGACGTGGAGGTCGCGGCCGCGACCGGCGCGACCGGGCGCTTGCCCGGCGCGTAGGCGAGCGCCTTCGACGGCTTCCTGTGGTTCTTGCGCTTCTTGGCCGCGTCGGCGGTGCCCGCGAACGCGCAGACGAGCACGGCGATGCCGGCGATGGCGAACAGGCGGATGAGGACGGACGGACGGCGCATGGCTTCGTCTGCGTGCAGCGGAAGAATCCGCACGCGGACGAAACTATAGCGCCGTTCCGGCGGAGGCCCTCAGATGCCCGACGGGGCGCCCGTCTGCTCGCGCTCGTGCACGCCGCCGGGCATCAGGAGGCCGCAGACCACGGCGCTGCCCACGAAGATCCCGGCTGACACCCAGAACGCGACGGAGTAGCTGTGCACGGCGGCCGCGATCGGGTCTGCGCCGGACGTGCTCAGGTAGTTCGCGACCGCAGTCGCCGCGATCGTGCTGAGCAGCGCGGTGCCGATCGACCCGCCGACCTGCTGCGTCGTGTTCGCCATCGCCGAGGCGATGCCGGCGTCGTGGGCCTGCACGCCCGACGTGCCGACCTCGAAGCAGGTGGCGAAGAGCATGCCGAGTCCGAGGCCGAGGATCACGAGGCCGGGCAGCACGTGCGCGACGTAGCCGGTGTCGACGCCGATCTGCGTGAGCAGCGCCATGCCGATCGCGGCGAAGAGCATGCCGAGGACGATCGGGATGCGCGCGCCGATCTTCGGCAGCAGCACCGCCGTCGACGTCGTCGCCATCACCATGATCGCCCCCACCATCGGCAGGAACGCGAAACCGGTCTTGATCGGCGAGTACATCAGCGTGGTCTGCAGGTAGAACGTCAGGAAGAGGAACACGCCGAACATGCCGACGCACGCGAGGCCAAGGCCGAGGTAGGCGCCGCCGCGCGAGCGGTCGAGCACGACGCGCATCGGCAGCAGCGGGTTCGACACGCGCGTCTCGATCAGCACGAAGAGCGCGACGAGGAGGACGCCGCCGATCAGCAGGCCGAGCGTGATCGGCGCGGTCCAGCCGTCGGACTGCGCCTTCGAGCAGCCGTAGACGATGCCGAGCAGGCCCACCGAGACCACGACCGTCCCGAGCAGGTCGAGCCGTGCGCGGCCCTCCGGGCGCTGGTTGACGAGCAGCGCGACCGCCGCGATCGCGGCGGGCACCGCGAGGACGAGGTTCACGTAGAGGCACCAGCGCCACGACAGGTACTCCGTCAGGAAGCCGCCGAGGATCAGGCCGACGGCGGCACCGGCGCCCGCGATGGCGCCGTAGATGCCGAACGCCTTGCCGCGCTCGTCCGGATCGGTGAACGTCGTCGTGAGCGTCGACAGCGCGGCCGGCGCGAGCAGCGCCCCGAACAGGCCCTGCGCGGCGCGCGCGATCACCAGCACCTCGAAGCTCGGCGCGCTGCCGCCGACGGCGGAGGCGACCGAGAACCCGATCAGGCCGACGAGCAGCACGTTCTTGCGCCCGAACACGTCGGCGAGGCGCCCGCCGAAGAGCAGGAGCGATCCGAACGCGAGCGTGTACGCCGTGATGATCCACTGCCGGTCCGCATCCGAGAAGCCGAGGTCCATCTGCGCGGACGGCAGCGCGATGTTCACGACGGTCGAGTCGAGCACGACCATCAGCTGCGCGATGCCCAGCACGGCGAGGATCGCCCAGCGACGGGCGTGATGCGGATTGTGGGCGTGATCGGTCACGGAGGCTCCTGGGACGTCGCAGTCGACTGCAGGTGTTCGCCGCCGATCGCGCGGAGCCTGCCCGCGGATTCGACCGACGAAGGCGGAGAGGGAGGGATTCGAACCCTCGATTGAGGTAAACCCCCAATAACGGTTTTCGAGACCGCCGCCTTCAACCGCTCGGCCACCTCTCCGCGCGCGCCGAAGCCTAGCGTGCGGCGCGGGGCCGTGGCGCCAGCGCCACGGCCGTCGCTGGCGTCGGACCCGCGGCCATCCCGCGGCGGATCCCGCACCGTCGCGCACCCGAGCGCGCACACTTCGTCCATGCACCTCGCCGACGGCAGGAACCTCCCGGTCGAGCACGCGACCATGCACGCCACGACGGGTTCCGGCCCCGGCGGGCAGCATCGCAACCGCGCGCACACGCGCGTCGAGCTGCGCCTGCCGCTCGCGGCGATGGGCCTCGCCGAGGAGGAGCTCGAGCGCGTGCGCCTCGTGCTCGCCCACCGCATCGTCGACGACGCCCTCGTCGTGCGGGCCGGCACCCGCCGCTCGCAGCACCAGAACCGCAGCGACGCCGAGGAGCGGATGGTGCAGCTGGTCGACGGCGCGCTTCGCCGCTCACCGGACCGGGTTCCCACGCGGACCCCGCGCGCCAGCCGCGAGCAGCGGCTGCAGGACAAGCACCGCCAGGCGCAGCGCAAGGCGGAGCGCCGCGTGCCGGCCGATCGCTAGGCGCCTCTGAGCGCCCGGTTTCGGCCGGCGGCTACACTCCCGCGCGTGAGCACGCCCGAGTCCCCCCGCGCGCGTGGCCCGATCGACCTGCCCAAGGTCGAGGCGGCTGCGGGCGAGATGCTGCGCGCACTCGGCTACGACCTGACGGACGAGTCACTCCGCGACACGCCGGCGCGCGTCGCGCGCATGTACGAGGAGATCCTCACGGCGAAGCCGTTCGAGTCGACGACCTTCCCCAACGACGGCGCGTACGACGAGCTCGTCGTCGTGCGCGACATCCCGTTCCACGCGCTCTGCGAGCATCACCTGCTGCCGTTCACCGGCGTTGCCCACGTCGGCTACATCCCGGGACCCCGCATCGTCGGGCTGTCGAAGCTCGCGCGCGTCGTCGAGATGTACTCGCGCGAGCTGCAGGTGCAGGAGCGGATGACGGCGCAGGTCGCGAACTGGCTCGAGGAGACGCTCCAGCCGCGCGGCGTCGGCGTCGTGCTCGAGGCCGAGCACCTCTGCATGACCGTCCGCGGCGTCCGCGCTCCCGGCTCCCGCACGACGACGTCGTCGGTGCGCGGCCTCGTGCGCCACGACCCCCGCACCCGCGCCGAGTTCTTCGCGCTGGTGGGCGCCTCGACCGGCGCGTAGCGCGATGGCGATCCGCCGCGCCTGGCTCTGGATCGCCGGAGCCGCACTCGCCGACGCCCTGCTGCGGCTGCGGTTCCTCGACGTGCCGCTCAACGTCGACGAGGCGGGCTACGGCCAGGTCGCGCGGCTCTGGTCGCGCGGCTTCGCGCTCTACGGCGACGTCGCCTGGGTCGACCGGCCGCAGGGGCTGCTCGGCCTCTACCGCGCCGCGCTCGCGTTCGGCGATGAGTGGGCGATCCGGATGCTCGCGCTCGAGGCCGGCGTCGCGCTCGTCGTCGCCGTCGCCGTGATCGCGTGGACGGTCGGCGGGCGGCGCGCCGCCGTGATCGCCGCCTGGCTGATGGCCGTGTTCGGTCCCGCGCCGCATATCGAGGGCTTCACCGCCAACGGCGAGCTCGTGGGCGGCGCCGTCGCCGCGGTCGCCGTCGCGATCGGCCTCCGCTGGAGCGTGCGGCCGCGCGTCGGGCTCCTGCTCATCGCGGGCGTCGTCGCCGGGTGCGCGCCGCTCGTCAAGCAGTCGGCCTTCGACGGCGCGCTCGTCGTCGGCGTGCTCGTGCTCGTCGTCGCGGGCCGCGAACGCGACTGGGTGGGCGCCGTGCGCGGCCTCGTCGTGGTCGCCGTCGGCGTCGCGCTGCCGTGGCTCGTGGCGATCGCCCTCGCCGCCGCGTCGCCGCCGGGCGTGAGCGGCTGGTGGTTCGCGATCTACGGCTACCGCGCGCAGACGGAGTCGCTCGTCTCCGGCGACCTCGGCTTCCGCCTCGACCTGCTCGTCAACTCGATCCCGTGGATGCTCGTCGACGCCGGACTCCTGCTCGCGCTCGGGCTGATCGGCGCCTACGCGCTGCGGCAGGAGCGCCGCCTCGCGCTGCCGCTCGTGTGGCTCGGCGCGTGCGCGCTCGGGTTCCTGATCGGCGGGCTCTACCACCCGCACTACTGGGTCCAGCTGCTGCCGCCGTTCGCGCTGTTCGCCGGCATCGGCGGCGCCTGGCTCGTGGAGACCACGACCCCGCTGCGCGCCGGCGTCGTGGTCGTGCTCGCCGCAGCCGCGCCCGTCATCACCGCGCTCCCCATCTACCTCTCCACGAGCCCGACGCGCATCAGCGAGCAGACGACGAACGACCCGCGCGTGCTCTCGGCGATCGGCGTCGGCAACCGCGTCGCCGCGACGACCCGGCCCGACGAGCGGATCCAGGTGCTGTGGGCGAATGCCGCCGTGTACTGGTACGCGGACCGCATCCCCGCCACGCGCTACCTCTGGTACCGCAACATCGAGCGCATCCCCGGCGGGCGGCAGGCCGTCGTCGACGCCTTCACCGGCGACGCCCCGCCGACGGTCGCCGTCGGCTACCAGCCCGTCGCGGCGCTCGACGTCGACGGCGCGATCCAGCGGGTGCTCGACGCGGACTACGTCCGCGCGATGGTCGACGGACAGCCGGTCTGGCGCCTGCGCTAGTGCCCGAGGAACGGGCGGATGATGCGCATCCGCCGCGCCGTGCCGGCACGGCCCGCGTCCTCGACGCGATCGGACTGGCCCATGATCTGCACGATCGCGCGGCTCGCGATCCAGCGCAGCGGCTCGGGCTCCCACGGCCGGACGGGGTGGTTCACCCAGGGCATCGAGACGAGGTCCGAGTCGCGGCGGAGGATCAGGTCGGCGAGCGTGCGGCCGGACAGGCTCGCCGCCGCGACGCCGTGCCCGGAATAGCCGCCGGCGAAGCCGAGGCCCGTGGCCGGGTCGTGCGTGACGCTCATGGACCAGTCGCGCGGCACGCCGAGCGCGCCGCCCCAGTGGTGCGTGATCTGCGCGCCGCGCGCCGCGGGGAACGCGGCGAAGACGGTGTTCGTGAGGCGCTGGCGCACCGCGTCGTTGCGCTCGAACTGCTCGTCGATCGGCGAGCCCAGGCTGTACGGCGCGCCGCGCCCGCCGATCGCGATGCGGTCGTCGGTCGTGCGCTGCGCGTAGAAGAAGAGGTGGTGCGCGTCGGAGACCGTCTCGAGCCCGCTCCAGCCGAGCTCGTCCCAGACGGCCTTCGGCAGCGGCTCCGTCGCGATCATCAGCGAATAGAGCGGGAGGTACGCGCGCGACTGGTTCGCGAACTGCACGGTGAACGCCTCGGTCGCGCGGATCACGTGCGCGGCCCGCACGACGCCGTGGTCGGTCACGACGCGACCGGGCTCGAGGAAGCGCGCCGCCGTCTGCTCGTGGATCACGCCGCCCTTGCGTTCGACCGCGTCGGCGAGGCCGCGCGCGAGGCGCGCCGGGTTGACGCGCGCGCCGTGCGGCGTGAAGGAGCCGAGGCGTACGTCGGGGATCGCGACGCGCTCCTGCACCTGCGCGCGGCTGAGGACCATCACGTCCTCCTCGCCCCAGCCCCAACGGCGGTCGTGGTCCACGTGATCGCGGATGCGCTGCTCCTGCGCCTCGTTGCGGGCGACGCTGAGGATCCCGCCCTTGGCGAAGCCGCAGTCGATCCGCTCCGCCGCGACGCGCGCACCGATCCAGTCGACGGCCTCCCACGTCGCGCGCTCGGCGCGCCGCACCGCGTCGTCGCCGCAGGCGCGCGCCCACTCGCCGTGCACGCCGGCGATGCCGGCGGAGATCCAGCCGCCGTTGCGGCCGGACGCGCCGAAGCCCGCCACCTGGCGCTCGAGCACGCGCACGCGGAGCGTGGGATCGGCGTCGAGCAGGCAGTACGCCGTCCACAGCCCGGTCATGCCTGCGCCGACGATCGCCACGTCGCAGTCGACGTCGCCCGCCAGCGCCGGGCGCGGCGCGATCCGCCCCGGCAGCGTGTCCCACCAGAGGCTGCGCGCACGCAGGTGCGGCTCGTCGAACGTCACGGCGTCGGCACCCGCTCGACCAGCTCGGCCGAGGCGGCGATCATCGCGCGCTCGTGATCGTGCAGGTCGGGTGCCGGGCCGCCGCCGACGGCCGCGTCGTTCACGCCGCTCTGCAGACCGCTCAGCGCCTCGACGATGCGCAGGCCGCAGTACGGCGTGTACTGGTCGGAGTAGCCGCCCTCGTGGATCATCAGCAGCCGGCCGCCGCAGAGTCGACCGGCAGCGTCCATCAGCTGGCGCGTGAGGTCGCCGTAGTCCTGCGCGCAGAGGTTCATGCGCGCGTTGATGTCGTAGCGGTTCGCGTCGAGGCCGCTCGCCACGATGATCATGCTCGGCTGGAAGCGGTCGAGGGCGGGCAGCACGACGTCGCGGAAGGCGAGCCCGTACGGGCCGATGCCGCCGCCGGGCGGGAGCGGAACGTTGATGTTCGCGCCCGCGCCGGCACCCGCGCCGTTGTCCTCGACGCCGCCGCTCTCGGGCGGGTAGCAGCGGTCCTGGTGCAGCGATATCGTCAGCACCGTGGGGTCCTCGTAGAACGCGTGCTCGGTGCCGTTGCCGTGGTGCACGTCCCAGTCGATGATCGCGATGCGCTCGAGGCCGTGATCGCGCTGCGCGTGCAGGGCGGCGAGCGCCGTGTTCCCGAAGATGCAGTAGCCGCGGCCGAGGGCGCGCTCCGCGTGGTGGCCCGGCGGGCGCACGAGCGCGTAGGCGTTGTCGACCTCGCCCGTCGCCACGGCGGCGGCCGCGTTCATCGCGCCGCCGGCCGACAGGAGGGCGATCTCGTAGCCGCCCTTGCCGAACGGGGTCTCCTCGCCGGCGTCGCCGCCGCAGTCGTCGCTGAGCGCCTTGATCCGGTCGATGTACGCGCGGTCGTGGACGCGCTCGATCTCCTCGACCGTCGCCAGCCGGCTCGGGATGCGGACGAGCTGGTCGAAGAGGCCCGTGGCGTCGAGCAGGTTCTTGAAGCGCCGCTTGCCCTCCGGCGTCTCCGGCGATGGCATGGGCTGGAAGAACGCCTCCGGCGGCAGCCAGTCGGCGTACGTGCGGCTGTCGAACCAGACGTACTTCTCATCCCAGACGAATCCCGTGCGCGTCATCGCGAGCTCCTCCCGTTGCCGGGGTAGCGTAGCCCGGCTCGGCGGTCAGCGGCCGTTGACGCTGAAGTGCTGCGTGTCGAGCACGCCGCCCTTCCAGTCGCCGCCCCAGCCCCAGCCGGCCGCGGCGAACGCCCGCACGACCCGATCGCCGGGCAGCACCTCGAGCGGGCTGAGGCGCCGCGAGCGGTCGATGTAGCGCTTCGATGCCGTGTGGAAGACCCGGCCGTTCTCGATGTACGGGTTCTCGAGCGGGTTGAGGTCGATCGCGTAGCCGTATGCGTGGTTCGACCAGTTGCTCGACCCGGTCGCGGCGCGGCAGTTGAACGACGAGGTGTTGTCGGCCTCGATCGACCTCCAGTCGTCACCGCCGTAGACGTCGACGGGCTCCATGCGGGTGATCGGGAAGCCGAGGTCCCACAGCCGCTTGAGGATCCCGCGCACCGTGCCCGCGACCTCGCGGTTGACCACGATCCGCCCCGTCGCCGTGCCGCCGTCGGGCGTGCGGTGCGTCGCCGTGATCAGGCGCAGCTGGCCGAGGCCGACGGGACAGCCCTTGTGCCACGACACGCCGATCATCGCCCGGCGCATGTCGCGCGGGATCGGCGAGATGCTCGAGCTGAAGCCCGCCGCACCGGCGGTCGGCGCGGCGACCGCGGCGATCACCGCCGCGAGGCAGAGGAGGGCGAGGCGCTGCACGCCCTCACTCTGCCGCACGCGGCGGCGGCGCGGCGGCCGCTAGACCACCACCGCGAAGCTGACGGACTTCCGCGTCGCCCTGCCCTGCTTCGGCGTGGCGATCAGGACAGCTCGGCACATCCCGGGCTTGAGTCCGCGGATCGCGGCACCCTGCGCCCGGCAGATCCTCGGAGTCGACACGCGCGTCGAAAGCTTCGCGCCCTTGCGGTACGGGAAACCGAAGCCGCTGGCGAGCGCCTTCAGCGTGATCGTGCGCTTGGCCTTGACGGTCGGCTGGCGCTTGCCGGTCTTGTTCCGCACGACGAACTTCGGCGCCGAGAACGAGATGCCGGTGATCGCGAGGAACTCGCCGTCGGTGCCGTTCGCGGCGGCGGTCCACCCGGTCCAGGCCGATGACGACGTGCCGGGGTCGCCGGTGCGTGTGACCGTGAGGATGGCCGGATCGAACGCCGGCACGCTCGTGCCGAGCAGCGTCAGCATCGGCGAGGAGAGGATCGCGTACAGCGCGCCCGTTCGCGGCGAGCCGTCGGGCATGAGGTGCGGCGCGGCGATGCCGTACGTCAGCGTCGCCGTCCCGCCGGGCGGCGCGGGGGTCATGTCGAGCGAGCCGATGAAGGCGTTCTCGGTGCCGAACAGCGCTCCCGTCAGGCCCGCGTTCAGCGTCGTGTCCATGCTCAGCAGGAGCTGGGGCTGGAGCTTCTCGCCGTCCGACTGGGCGATGTCGCAGGTCGCGACCGGGATCTGCGTGCAGCCGCCGCTGTTCATCACCGGCACCAGCTTCGGCGAGAAGCGCACCTCGACCTGGCCGTCCCCGCCGGTCGCGGGGATCGTGTCGTTCCAGAACGACGGCACGCCGTTCACCCACGACCAGCGCAGCGACGAGTACGCGCTGTGGAAGCCGATCACCAGGTCGATGACCGACGAGGTCGTGGTCGCCGGGTTCGTTGACGTCGAGGACGTGAAGTCGGTGCTCCAGCCCCCGGGAATTGAGTGCTCGAGGTATACGGCGACGCGGTTGGGCGGGTCGTAGCAGACGCCCGGCGCGGCGGCCTGGCCGGTCTTGCACGCGTTCTGCGTGGCGACGACGGCGTACAGGTCGGTGCCGGGCGCCGGCGTCGGCGTCTGCGCTCCGGCGGCCACGTTATCGATCACGACCGTGGTCGCCCCCGCGTTCTCGACCGCGAGGTACTTGACGTACGGACGCCCCGCGGTTCCGGGTGTCGTGCTGCTCCAGCCGCCGCAGTCGGCGGTCGCCTGGTCGAAGCACGTCCCGGTCTGCGTGCTCTCGGCGGTCTGGACCGCCTGCGCGAACGCGGGGGTGGCGGCGAGCAGCGCTCCGGATGCCGCGAGGACGATGAGCAGGCCGAGCCGGGTGGCGGTGCGCACGTGGAACTCTCCTCTCGCCGGGGCGGGCCGCTCCGGATGCGCGGAGTGTAGAACGCGGTTCCACCGCGGGGAAGGGCGCGGCGCTGGACGGCGCGCCGGCTCGTTCAGCGCCGCGCGCGCAGCGCCTCGAGGGCGCCCGGATTCTCGAGCGTCGAGAGGTCGCCCGGATCCTCTTCGAGCAGCACGGCGCGCACGGCGCGGCGCACGACCTTCTGGCTGCGCGTCTTCGGGAGTTCGGCGACGGCGAGGATCCGCTCGGGGCGGAACGCCGGACCGAGCTCCTCCTCGACCGCCGCGCGCAGTCGCGCCTGCAGCGCGTCGTCGAGCTCGGCGCCCGCGTTCAGCACGACG
>JBPCSR010000122.1:0-4045 GCA_051006935.1 Gaiellales bacterium | reverse complement strand
TGCGTGGCGCGGCGCGCGACGCGGGCGCGCAGGGCGGCCGGCTCGATCAGCACGGCCTCGCCGCGGTACTTGATGACCTCGTCCTCGAGCCAGCGCTCGGAGTCGAACGTGATCGTGTCGAGGATCGCGCCGTCGCGCAGCTGCGAGGCGCCCGCGCGCTTCTCGGACTCGCGGCGCGCGATCGCCGGCGAGAACCACACGCTGACGGAGCCCTTCGTGCCGCCCAGGCTCCGCTGCTCGGCGAGGTTCGTGAGGCCCTCGCGC
Source organism: Gaiellales bacterium (assembly GCA_051006935.1). Classification (GTDB taxonomy): domain Bacteria; phylum Actinomycetota; class Thermoleophilia; order Gaiellales; family F1-60-MAGs149; genus F1-60-MAGs149. The sequence continues at coordinate 3,781 of JBPCSR010000122.1, read as the reverse complement.
GGCGTGAACGACTCCTTCGTGCGCTCGGCGGTCTGGATGCGGTCGATGCGGAACGTGCGCTCGCCCTCGGCGCCGACGTCCCACGCCTCGACGTACCAGTCGGAGTTGACGCCGCGGAGCTTGTACGGCTCGATCACGCGCTCGGCGACCTCGTTCGAGGTGCGCGACAGGTACGTGATGCGCACGAGGCGGGTGCGCTCGATCGCCCACGAGATCTCGCCGATGACGTCCTCGGGGACGCCGACGTCGACCGTCGTGGACGGCTGGCCGCCGGGCACGCCGCCGCCGCAGGCGATCTCGACCTTCTCGCGCACGCTCGCCAGCGTGGAGTTCGTCGCGCCGGCGATCTGCGGGCCGACGAGGTCGAGCGCCATCAGGATCGCCTTCGCCTCGAGCGGCGAGAGGCGGGCCGGCCGGCGGAAGTCCTCGCCGTACAGCTCCTTCTGGACGTTGATCATGCCGTCCTCGTCGAGCTCGGCGTAGACGGCGTAGCAGCCGCCGCCGAAGTTGACGAGGTTGAGGAGGTTGATCTGCTCGATCATCTCCTCGTCGTCGATCTGGTAGCGCTCCTGCAGGACCGCGGCCTCGATGCTGCCGCTCTGGTCCGTGCCGCACGTCTCGAGGAGGTCGGCGAGCAGCGCCTGCAGCACCGCGAAGCGCTCGGGCGCGACGGGGTTCGACGGGCGCGCGACGGGGGCCTCGGGCTCCGTGACGATCTTCTTCGGCGCCGCGATCGCGGGCGGATCGCCGGCGTGCGCGTCGCGCACCGCCTCGAGCGCGCTCGTGACGGCCTCCACGACCTCGGCCGGGCCGAGCGGGAGCACCTGGCCGCCGAGGCCGAGGATCCACTCGGCGAGACGGTCGACATCGCTGTACTGCGTCTCGAACGTGGCGGAGCGGTCCTCGTGCGTCGTCACCTCACCGTGCTTGTTGAAGAGGCGGTCGACGAGCCACGCCGCGCTCGGCGCGACGTAGAGCGTGGCCTCGCCCACCGGCTCGTCGAGCGCCCACGGCGCACGGTCGCGGTAGGTGGCGGGGTCGAAGTCGGCGGGGCGGCGGAAGTCGCGCTCCTTGCGCGTGTGGAAGCGCATGTCGCCGCGGATGCGCGAGACGCGGAAGTTGCGGATCGCGTCGCGGTCGTGGTCGTGGCCGACGAGGTACCAGTTGGAGTCGGAGAAGTAGAGCCCGTACGGATCGACGGTGCGCGTCTTCTCCTGGCCGGTGCTGATCGCGAAGTACGAGAAGACGATCGTCTTCTGCTTCGAGATCGCACCCTCGAGCTTGGCGAGACGCGCCGCGATCTCGGGCGAGTGGCCGCCGCCCGAGAGGTCGAGCGACACGCCGATCGCGGGCGACTGCTCGAGCACACCCGGGCGGCCGAGCGCGAGGTTCTGCAGCGCGAGGCGCAGCGGCGCGGCGTAGGCGAACTGGCCCTCGAGCAGGAACAGGCTCGTGTTGAGCGCGGCCAGCTCGCGGTCGGTGAGGTGCAGCGGCGGCAGGAAGTAGTTCTCGCGCGTGAGCGTGTAGAGCTCCTCGCCCGTGAACTCGTCGCGGTTCGACTTGATCGGCACGCCGAGCGCCAGGAGCTCGGCGCGGTCGGCGTAGAACCGGCGCGCGAACGCCTCGTCGGACATGTCGTAGTAGCCCTCGACGGCGTTCTTGGCGTCGCGCGCGGTGATCGGCCGCTTCTCCGCCATGATGTAGGCCACGAGGGAGAGCTGGCGGATCAGCTTGTCGGCGTCGTGACTCAACGGTCGGCCCCCGAAAGGCCGTGCGTGCTCCTCGCTCCCATGAGGGGGGAGCATAGGCAGAAACACCCCCGGACGGTCGCGTTCGAAGGGGGTTCACATGCCGAAAAATCCGCTATTTGCGGGGGAAACGGACTGGTACCGTCGGTGCCGTGAGCCGAGTCGTCGCCCATCTGGACCTCGACGCCTTCTTCGCCGCGGTGGAGGTGCTGGAGAACCCGGCGCTGGCGGGCGTGCCGCTCGTCGTCGGCGGCGACCCGCACGGTCGCGGCGTCGTGTCCACCGCCTCCTACGAGGCGCGCGTGTTCGGCATCCGCTCGGCGATGAGCTCGGCCGAGGCCTACCGCCGCTGCCCGACGGCGACGTTCGTACGCCCCGAGATGGCGAAGTACAAGCGCCACTCCGAGGGGCTCTGGGCGCTCGTGCGCGGGGCGGTGCCGGTGGTGGAGCAGGTCGGCATCGACGAGGGGTACCTCGACCTCGGCGACGTGGTCTCGACGGCCGGGGAGGCGCGCCGCTTCCTCGCGCGCCTGCAGCGCCGCATCCGCGCCGAGACGGGCCTCGGCGCGTCGTTCGGCTGCGGGACGGGGAAGACCGTGGCGAAGATCGCCTCCGACGCGGACAAGCCGGTCGGGCTCGTCGTCGTGGCCGCCGGGCGCGAGGAGGAGTTCCTCGCGCCGCGCCCCCTGCGCGCGCTGCCCGGGATCGGCCCGAAGGCCGAGCAGCGTCTGCAGGTGGCCGGGCTCGAGCGGATCGGGCAGCTCGCCGACCTCGACGATGAGGACCTGCGGCTGATCCTGCCGGGCGCGCTCGGGCGCGATCTGCGCGAGCGCGCCCGCGGCATCGACCCGCGTCCGGTGGTCGCCGCGAGCGGGCCGTCCGTGACGATCGGCAACGAGGAGACGTTCGACCACGACATCGCCGATCCCGCGCTCCTGTCGGAGCACATCGCGCGGCTCGCGGCGGGCGCCACGGAGCGCATGGCGAAGGAGGGCCTCGTAGCGCGGACGGTCACGGTGAAGCTGCGCTACCCCGACTTCCGCATCCTCTCGCGCGCGAAGTCGGCCGCGCAGCCCACCGCCGAGCCCGCGGAGATCGCGCGCCTCGCCGAGCTCGCGCTGCAGCGCGCGCTGCGCGACCGGCCGCCGCCGATCCGCCTGCTCGGCGTGAGCCTCTCGCGGCTCGTCGAGGGCGAGCAGCTGCACCTGCCCCTGGACGAGGACGCCTGAGCGCCGGTCGCCTGCCTCCGGAAACGCGAAGGGCCCGGTTGCCCGGGCCCTTCGGCGACGATCGGATTCCCGCTCGGGGCTACGCGCTGAGCGCGTGCTCCTCGAGGTGCGAGTGCGACGGGCAGTACTCGCGGCCGGGCAGCGGCGTGCGCTGGCACGGCTTGCCCTTGCGCGTCGTGGCGCGGCACGGGGCGACGACGCCCTCGCCGTGGCGCTCGATCTCGTCGCGGATGAAGTCCTGCGCGAGGCCGATGTAGCGCTCGACCGTGTAGTACACGCGCGCCTGCTCGGTGATCGGGAAGTAGTAGCGGATCTCCTGGAAGAGGCTGCGCGCGGGCTTCGGGAAGTAGCGCGAGTCGCGGGCGAGGCGCTCGATCGTGCTCTCGCAGGCGGCGAGGATGCGGCGGCGCGCCTCGGCGACCGACACGGTGTCGGGCGACGGGTCGACGGCGTCCTTGACCTCGATGAAGATCTGGCGGCTGAAGCGGTACATACGGGCTCCGGGAGGGAGTGGATGGAGGCCGCGCGTCGCCAGGGCGACGGGCGGATGAGGGACAAGCGGGGCGCTCTGCGGGGGGAACCTGCTAAGCGCGTGAACCGCACTGTAGCGGTGATACGTTCTCCGCACAAGGTATTGTGCGGAAACGCACGTATTCGGTCTGCGGGTCGCGGTGCGGCCCGCTACGGCTGTACTTGCCGCGCGTACGCGTCGGGGTAGCCCTGCCCCTGGATCGTCGTCGCGGCCGCCTTGGCCTCGGCCTCGGTCGTGTACGGACCGGAGAACACCGCCCAGTAGCCCGGGTT
>JBPCSR010000121.1:0-5154 GCA_051006935.1 Gaiellales bacterium | reverse complement strand
GGCGGCGGCGCAGCTGCGCGCCACGGCCGCGCGCGCCTTCGCGGTCTGCGACTGCCACGGCATGGCGCGCATCGACTTCTTCCACACCGACGCCGGGCGCCTCGTGCTGAACGAGATCAACGCGATCCCGGGATTCACGGCGACGAGCTACTACGCGCGCATGTTCGAGGCCTCCGGACTGGCCTACGCCGACCTCCTCACGCGCCTCGCCGAGCTCGCGCTGGCGCGCCACGCGCGCGACCGCGCGCTCCTCCGCTAGGCGCCGCGCGGCACGCCGATCACGCGCAGCTCGTCGACGCGCACGGCATAGCCCGCCTTCACCGCGGGCAGGCCGACGATCCAGACGAGGATCCGCGTGAGCGAGCCGACGTGCCGGATCGGGATCGCCGACGTCCGCCGGTCGAGCGTGCGCGCCGGCGCGAGCTCCGGCCAGTCGCGGGGCGCCCTGGCCGGCGCCGCTCCGCGCGCGCCGTAGACGACGACGGTGGCGCCCACGGGCGCGCTGGTGATCGCGATGCGCCGCACGCGGCTCGGCACGGCGAGCTCGAGCTCGAGGCCGACGCCGCGCTTCTTCTCGATCACGCCGCGCCTGTAGATCTCGGTCGACCAGCCCGTCGTCGGAGAGCGGTCGGTCGCGAACCGCACCTGCGCGTCGTTCTCCGCCTGATCGCCGGCCGGGTCGAGCGCCGTGATCGCGGCGATGCGCAGCGGGCGCGCCGTGCGACTCGGGCCGGCCGGGGCGGCGGCGGTCGTTGCGTCCGCCCCGGTCTCCGTGCCGCCCTCGACCGTCGCCGTCGGCTCGAACGTCGTGACCGGCCCAGGCAGCGCCGTCGCCGCCGCCTGCCGGTCCCGGTCGCGACGATCGACGACGCCCGCCACGACGACCGCGGCGAGCACCAGCACGACCACGGCCAGCCCCGCCACGAGGACGACGAGCCAGCGGTTGCGCGCCCGCGGCGCGGACGCGGCGACCGGCGGCATCGGCGCCGCAGAGGCGGCGGGGAACGGCTCCCAGCCGGAGGCCGCATCGGCACGGGCGATGCCGCGCAGCGCATCGCGCACGGCCGCGGCCGGCGGTGGCGTGAAGGACGCGAGGCTCTGCAGGAGCCCGGCCAGCCGCGGCGGCATGCCGTCGGCGGCGAGCGGGTCGGCGTCGGGCGCGAGCCCGAGCAGCTCGCGCAGCAGCTCGCCGAGCCGGCGCAGGTCGTCATCGGGCTGATCGGCCGGGCGCGCCAGCGCCGCCGTGGCGAGGTCCTCGAGCCGCGGCGGACCGGTCTCGTCGAGCGTGATCGCATCGAGCCCCAGCCGTCCCTGGACGAGGCCGCGGGCGTGAAGCGCGGCGAGCGCGTCGGCGAGATCGGCGGCGAACCCGGCGGCCTCCGCGGGCGTCGGCCGAGCTCGCTGCGTCCAGCGTGCCCGCGCCGTCTGGCCGGCGCGCGCGGGCGTGACCGCGAAGCGCGTCTCGCCGTCCACGCCGTGGTCCAGCACGACCGGCAGCGCGGGATGGCGGACCGCCGCGAGCGCGGCCAGCACGGCATCGGCCTCGGGGTGCGCGTCGAGCAGCGTGACCACGACGGCGGCGCCCGTGGCGGTGTCGCGACCCCGCCAGACGGTGCAGCCGGGAGCCGTCGGCTCGGGCACATCGAGGGTGTAGCGCCGCGCGATGACCCGGGTGCTCACCGGCGCAGCGTACCCGTGCCGACGCCGCCCCGCACGTCCCCCGCGCCTGCAATGCTGCGCGGCGATGGTTCTCTCCGATCGCGGCATCCGCACGGCGATCGAGGCCGGTCGCATCCGCCTCGACCCGTTCGACGAGGCGCTGATCCAGCCCGCGTCGATCGACGTCCGCTGCGACCGCCGCTTCCGCGTCTTCCGGAACAGCCGCTACGGCCACATCGACGTGAAGCAGGAGCAGGCCGAGCTGACGGAGCTGATCGAGATCACCGACGGCGGCCCGTTCATCCTGCATCCCGGCGAATTCGTGCTCGGCGCCACGCTCGAGCGCGTCACGCTCGGCGACGACATCGTCTCGCGCCTCGAGGGCAAGAGCTCGCTCGGCCGCCTCGGCCTGCAGGTGCACTCCACCGCGGGCTTCATCGACCCCGGCTTCGACGGCCACGTCACCCTCGAGCTGGCCAACGTGGCGAACCTGCCGATCACGCTCTACCCCGACATGAAGATCGGCCAGATGTCCTTCATGGACCTCGACCAGCCGGCCGAGAAGCCCTACGGATCGGGCGCACTGGGGTCGAAGTACCAGGGCCAGGTCGGACCCACGCCGAGCGCATACTGGAAGAACTTCCAGTAGCCGAAATCCGTGTGGCAGGCCCCCGCGACGGATGGTACCTTCAGACCACCGCGGAGAGGAGGTGGTCCGTTCTGACGAGCGACAGCACGGCAAGTGGAGGTCGACGCACGTAAGGGCGCGTCCCCTGCACCGACAGGGAATCGCCTAGCCAGCGTTGGGGCCGCGGCGTCCGCCGCAGCGCATCTTGCGTAATACCAGCGTTCGACCCGGGGAGCCGGGCGGGAGACCGCCCGGCTCTCTGCGTTTTCCATACACTCCGGCCATGCGCCGCCTCGAGCCGCTCTGGGTGCTGCTCGGCTACGCCGTCGCCTCCGCCTTCCTGATCGGGCGCTTCTGGCTGCGCGCCCCGCACGACGCCGTCGTCGGCAGCTTCGGCGCCGACCAGGGGTTCTTCGCCTGGTCGCTGGTGCACTGGCTGGAGGCGCTGACCGGCAGCCAGGCGCCGTTCCTGACCGATCGCATCGACGCGCCGATGGGGTTCAACCTGGCCTGGGCCACGACGATCCCCGGCCCGGCGATCCTGCTCGCGCCGCTGACCGCGCTGACGGGTCCGCTCGTGCCGTACAACCTGCTCGCGATCGCCGCGCCCGCCCTCGCGGCCTGGACGGCCTACCTCCTGTGCCGCCACCTGACCCGCGATCCGGTCGCCGCGATCGTCGGCGGCTGGGCGTTCGGCTTCTCGTCGTACGTCCTCGGCGAGACGCTCAACCACGTCAATCTCGCGCTCGTCTGGACGCTGCCCCTGATCGTGCTCGTCGTCGTGCGCCTCGTCGAGGGCTCGGTGCGGCCGCGCTGGGGCGTCCTCGCACTGACCGGGCTGATCGCCATGCAGTTCCTGACCTTCACGGAGGTCGCCGCCACCGCCACGCTCGTCGGCGGCCTCACGCTGCTCGCGGCGCTGGCGCTCGGGCCGGCCGAGACGCGGCGGCGCATCCTCCAGGCGCTGCCGTGGCTCGCCCTCGGCTACGCGCTCGCGCTCGTGCTCGTGTCGCCGCTCCTGATCGCCGCGTTCCTGCACCCCAACCCGATCGACGCCCGCATCCGACCCGACCTCTACCCCCTCGACCTCAAGAACCTCGTGGTGCCGACGCTGATCACCTGGGTCGGCGGCGACCGCTTCCAGGGCGATGCGCGGCAGTTCGCGGGCAACCTCACCGAGCAGCTCGGGTACCTGGGACCGCTGCTGATCGTCGTGGCGCTGGGAGGCCTCGTCCGCTGGCGGCGCGAGCGATGGGCCTGGGCGGCGGCGCTCGGCGTGATCGCGGCGATCGTGCTCGCCCTCGGAGCGCGCCTCACGATCAGCGGCGATCCGCACTGGACGATGCCCTGGCAGCTGGCCCGGCACGTGCCGCTGATCCGCCTCGCGCTGCCGACGCGCATCGTGGTGTACGCGTGGCTCGGGATCGCCGTGCTGGCGGCGCTGTTCGTGGCGCGCCGCGACCGCGACCTGCCCGCCGCCTTCCTCATCCGCCTCGGCGTGGCCGGCCTCGCGCTCGCGTGCCTGCTCCCCGTGCCGCGGGCCGACCTCTGGCGCACGGACCTGCGCACCCCGGAGGGGATCGCCTCGGGGGCGGCCACGGCGCCGATACCCGACGACGCGGTGGTCCTGATCCTCCCGTATTCGTTCCGCGGGAACGGGATGTACTGGCAGGCGCTGCAGTCGATGCGCTACCGGATGGCGGGCGGCTACAGCGCAGCGGCGATTCCCGCCGGCTACCAGCCCTACCCGGTCGTCTACGGCTTCTACGTGGACGAGCTGCCGGCGAACCCGCGCCAGGAGCTCCTGCGCTACCTCGCCTTCACCGGCGCGTCGTGGGTGCTGGTCGACGCGCGTTTCCCCGGTCCGTGGGGTCCGTTCCTGCGCGAGGCCGGCGGCGTGCCGACCGAGGTCGGCGGCGTGGTGCGCTGGCGCTTCGACCCGCGCGCCGTGCGCGCGCAGGTCGCCGGCGCCTGACCTCGTTTGCCGGAAACCGGTAACGTTTCGCCGTGGCCGATCCGACCCCGGAGCTCCGCGCGACCGTGCTCGCCCGCGTCGGCGACCAGCGCGCCGAGCTCCTCGACCTCGACGTCTGGCGCCAGATCCTCGAGCGGCCCGGCGAGCGGCTGCCGCAGGCCGCGCGCACGCGGCTGGCCCGCAGCGCCGGGCTGGCGCGAACGGCCGGGATCGGACTCAGCACGGTCGTCGACGCATGGCTCGTGCTGGGCGATGAGACCCGGGGCGCGAAGGGTCGCTCGGCCGAGGCCCAGGCGCAGCTGGTCGGCGACGGCGTGCGCGCGCTCTGCGCCGGGTACGACGACGGCCACGCGGACGAGGCCCGTCGAATCGAGCGGCTGCGCGGCGTCCTGCTCGACCTGCTCCTCTCGACCGCCCCGCCCGAGGAGGTGCAGGAGCTGGCGACGCGGCTCGGCGTCGACCTCGCAGGCCGGCGCAGCGTGCTGCTCGTCGGCAGCGTCGCCGAGACGGTGCTCGACCGGCTGGTCGATGCCGGGGCGCTGGCCGCCCCGCGCGCCGGATGCATCGTCGCCGTGATCGGCGGCCGTGTGCCGCGCGGCCCCGAGACGGCGGGACTCGGACGTCCCGGCCTGGGCATCACCGGCATCCGCGCGTCGTTCGCCGACGCCGAGCGGGCGCTCGAGATGGCGCGCCGGCTCGGGCTCCGCGGCATCGTCCCCTACGGCGACGTGCTGCCCGAGGCGCTGATCGGCCAGGACCACGCCACGCTGCGCGAGCTCGTCGACGCGACGCTCACGCCGTTGCGCGCGACGCGCAACGGCGGCCCGCAGTACGTGGAGACCGCTGCGGTCTGGCTCCAGGAGGGCCTCAGCGTCGCCGCCACGGCGCGCGC
>JBPCSR010000120.1:0-17704 GCA_051006935.1 Gaiellales bacterium | reverse complement strand
CCGAGGCGCCCTTCGGCGGCGTCAAGGAGTCGGGCATCGGCCGCGAGGGCTCCCAGCACGGCATCGAGGACTTCCTCGAGCTGAAGTACATGGCCTGGGCCGGCATCCACGACGCGTAGGGCGGCCGGCGCCGCCGAACAGCATGCGCACGTGATGCGCATGGCATACTCATGGCATGAGTACGCGCCTGCAGATCATCGTCGATGACGAGGAGGCCGAGCTGCTGCGCGCCTGCGCGCGTGCCGAGGGGGTCAACCTGTCCGAGTGGATCCGGCGGGCGATGGCCATGGCCCGGAAGGCGCAGGGTCCGCGGACCCCGGAGGAGAAGCTCGCGGCGCTGCGGCGCCTCTCGCACATGCCCGAGGAGGAGCGCGCACCGGCGCCGCCGATCGAGGACATGCTGCGTGAGGTCAACGCGCGCTACGACGGGCTCCCCGCGCGGTGATCTTCGTCGACTCCAACGTCTCGATGTACGCCGTCGGCGACGACGAGGAGCATCGCCGGAACGCCGAGACGCTCTGCGATCGCCTCGTCCTGAGCGGCGAGCGGCTCATCACGAGCGCCGAGGTGTACCAGGAGATCCTGCACCGCTACCGCTCCATCGGACGCGATGCCGCGATCGCCCGCGGATTCGAGCACCTCGACATCCTCGTCGACGAGGTCGTGGCCGTCGACGTCGACGATGTGCGCGGCGCGCGGGGGATGCTCGCTCGTCACGACGGCCTGGACGCGCGCGATGCGCTGCATCTCGCGACGATGGAGCGGTACGGCATCTCGCGGATCGCGTCGTACGACCGCGGCTTCGACCGCGTTCCGGAGATCGAGCGCCTCGCATGACGCGCCTCGGCGGCCACGTGATCGCCGACCAGCTCGTCACGCAGGGCGTCGTCGCCGTCTTCGGCGTCGCGGGCGAGTCGTTCCTGACGGTGCTCGACGGGCTCTGGGAGCGGCGCGACGCGATCCGGTACGTCGCCGCGCGCCACGAGGCGACGGCCTCGCACATGGCCGAGGCGTGGGGGAAGCTCACGGGCCGGCCCGGCGTGTGCCTCGTCACGCGCGGACCCGGAGCGACGCACGCCGCGGTCGGCGTGCACACCGCCTTCCAGGATTCGACGCCGATGCTGCTCCTCGTCGGGCAGGTGCGGCGCGAGCACCTCGGCCGCGAGGCCTTCCAGGAGGTCGACATCGAGGCGATGTTCGCGCCGCTCGCGAAGTGGGCGCACCAGGTCGATGCGGCGGACGACGTGCCCGCGGCGATCACGCGTGCGTTCGAGGTCGCGCTCGCCGACCGGCCCGGCCCGGTCGTGCTGGCGCTGCCCGAGGACATGCAGCGCGACGCGACCGACGCCGTCGAAGGGCCGTTCGTCGAGCCCGCGCTGCGCGAGCCCGATGTCGCGCGGCTCGACGCGCTGCACCGCCTGCTCGCCGAGGCCGAGCGCCCGCTGATCGTGGTCGGCGGCCCGCGCTGGGATCAGGCGACGGCCGACGCGCTCGCCGCGTGGGCCGGGGCCTCGGGCATTCCCGTCGCCGCGCAGTTCCGCCGGCAGGACCGCATCGACAACGACGCCCCCGTCTACGTCGGCGACCTCGGCCTCGGCTGCAACCCGGCGCTCGAGGCGCGGATCGCCGACGCCGACGTGCTCGTCCTGCTGGGCGGGCGCTTCGGCGACATCCCCAGCGGCGGGTACACGCGGCTGCCCGTCGAGGGGCACCCGGGCCAGCGGCTCGTCCACGTGCACCCTGAGCCCGCCGAGCTCGGCCGCGTCTGGCGGGCTCACCTCGATCTCTGCGCAGCGGCCCCGGCCGTCGTGCGCGGCCTCGCGGCGCGCGGCGCGCTCGACCCGGCGGCGTCCGCCGGCTGGGCCGAGGCGCTGCGTGGCGACTACGCGGCGTGGAGCGAGCCGGTCCCTCGCGAGCTCGTCGGCGTCGACCTCGGGCAGGTCGTCGGGCACCTGCGCGACGCGCTGCCCGACGACGCCGTCGTGACCAACGGCGCGGGCAACTACACGGTCTGGGTGCACCGCTACTTCCGCCATCGGCGGTTCGGCACGCAGCTCGCGCCGACGAGCGGCGCCATGGGCTACGGCCTCCCCGCCGGGATCGCCGCCGCGCTCCACGCGCCCGGGCGGCCCGTCGTCGTCTTCGCCGGCGACGGGTGCTTCCAGATGGCGGGCCACGAGCTGGCGACGGCCGTGCAGCTCGGCCTGCGCGACCTCGTCGTGCTCGTCTGCGACAACGGCATGCTCGGCACCATCCGCATGCACCAGGAGCGCAGCTTCCCCGGGCACGTCGAGGGCACGGCGCTCGCCAACCCCGACTTCGCGGCGCTCGCCGCGGCGTACGGGTGCCACGCGGAGCGGGTCGAGCGCGATGCCGACTTCCCGGACGCCTTTGCGCGCGCCCGCGCCGCCGACCGCCCGGCGGTGATCCACCTGGTCTGCGATCCGGCGGCGATCACGCCGAGCGCGCTGCTCGCCTAGAGCGGGCGCGGGCTCGGCGGTAGGGTTCCGGCATGAAGGTCTACGCCCTCCACTGCGGCGGCGATCTCCAGGACGTGGGGATCTTCGACTACGAGCACCCCCAGGCCGGGGAGGCGCTCTACAACCCGTACTACATGTACGTCATCACGCACCCGCAGGGCAACGTCCTGCTCGACACGGGTGCGCACCCGACGCTGCGCACCGACCCGCGCTCGCGGCTCGGCGACATGGCCGACGTCTTCGAGGCGCTGCTCGAGCCCGACGACACGGTGCCCGGCTGTCTCGCGCGGATCGGCATGGCGCCCGACGACATCGCCGTCGTCGTCCAATCGCACCTGCACTTCGACCACGCCGGCGGTCTCGAGCACCTCGGGCACGCCCCCGTCTACGTCCAGCAGGCCGAGCTCGACTTCGCCTTCGACCGCACCCACGATCAGGCCGAGATCTACCTCGTCGACGACTTCGCCGACGGCGTCGACTGGCGGCCGGTGACGGGCGAGCACGACATCTTCGGCGACGGCGCGCTCGTGCTGCACCCGACGCCGGGGCACACCGCGGGCCACCAGTCGCTGTGGGTGCGGACGCCGTCGCAGCCGACCTTCCTGCTCTGCGACGCGGCGTACCTGATCGCGCCGATGCGCGGACGGCGCCTGCCGGGCGTGCTCTGGAACGGCGACGCGATGCTCGCCTCGTGGGACCGCATCGAGGAGATCGAGCGCGAGACGGGCGCGCGCCTCGTCGCCACGCACGAGCTCGACTACGAGACCGCGGTGCCGAAGCCGCCGGACGGCTGGGAGTGAGCGACGCGAAGGAGCGCGTGCTCGAGCTGACGAGTGCGCATGTCGCGCCGCACCGCGTGCAGGTGTGGGACGCGTTCGGCACCCAGCTCGTGATGGGCCGGCGGGAGGGGTACCGCATGTGGGACCTGTCGGGCCACGAGCTGATGGACTTCCACCTCAACGGCGGCACCTTCAACCTCGGTCACCGCAACCCCGAGGTGATCGCGGCGCTGGTCGGCGCGCTCGACGAGGTCGATATCGGCAACCACCACTTCGCCAGCGTCGAGCGGGCGGCGCTCGCGGCCGACCTCGCCGACTGTGCGCCCGGCGCGATGCCGTACAGCGTGTTCGGCAGCGGCGGGTCGGAGGCGATCGACATCGCCATCAAGACCGCGCGCCACGCCACGGGGCGTCGGCGCATCCTCGGCCTCGACGCGGGCTACCACGGCAAGACCGGCCTGTCGGGCGCGGCGGGCGCCGACGCCGGGGCGCGCTTCTTCCACTCCGACCTCCCCGACGACTTCGCGACCGTGCCGTTCGCCGATGCCGACGCCGTCGAGCGCGCGCTCGCGGGCGGCGAGTTCGCGGCGGTGATCATCGAGACGATCCCGGCGACCTACGGCTTCCCGGTCGTGCCCGACGGCTACCTGCCGGCGGTCAAGGCCGCGGCCGAGCGCCACGGCGCGCTCTACATCGCCGACGAGGTGCAGGCCGGACTCGGCCGCACGGGCGACCTCTGGGGCGTGCAGACCTACGGCGTGGAGCCCGACCTGCTCGTCACGGGCAAGGGGCTCTCGGGCGGCATCTACCCGATCGCCGCGGCGGTCATGCGCGAGGAGGTCGCCGGCTGGCTGCACGCGTACGGGTGGGGGCACGTGTCGACGTTCGGCGGCTCCGAGCTCGGCTGCCGCGTGGCCGCCAAGGTCCTCGAGATCACGCAGCGGCCCGCGACGACGGCGAACGTGCGGCACGTGATCGATCGGTACGAGGACGGCCTGGCCGCGATCGCGGCCGCGGAGCCCTACCTCGTCGAGGTGCGCCAGTCGGGCCTCGTGATCGGCCTGCGCGTCGACCATCCCGACGGCGCGATCTACCTCCAGCAGGAGCTGTACGAGCTCGGCCTGTGGGCGATCGCGTCGGGCTACGACCAGTCCGTCCTGCAGTTCAAGCCTGGCCTGCTCCTGACCGACGCCGAGGTCGACCGCTCGCTGGAGCTCCTCGCCGCCGGCCTGGCGCGCGCCAAGGAGGCGGATCGCCCCGTGCCGAGTCGCCACCCGAAGCCGAGGACCTGACGTGGATGACGACGCGATCGCGCGCGAGGCGCTGCGGCGCTACGACCTCGATCGGCCCGTCACGCTCGAGCTCGTGCGGCGCGGCGAGAACTCGACCTACCGCGTCGACGCGCCGCGCGGCGCCTTCGCCCTGCGCGTGCACCGCGCCGGGTACCGCACGCCCGCGATGATCCGCAGCGAGATCGCATGGATGGAGGCCCTCGCCGGCGCGGGCATCGCCACGCCGCTGGCGGTGCGGACGATCGATGGCGCGGTCACAGCCGAGGTCGGGACCCCGGCCGGCGAGCGTAGCGTGAGCATCCTCACGTGGCAGCACGGCGAGCCGCTCGCCGACGCGGACGACATGGGCGCCTGGCGCGCGCTCGGCCGCCTGATGGCCGAGGTGCGGGTGCACGGCGAGACCTGGGTACGCCCCGACTGGTTCGAGCGGCCGAGCTGGGATGCGGAGGGGATGGTGGGCGCGGCACCGCACTGGGGCGACCCGCTCGAGCTCGGCATGTGGAGCGACGAGCTGCTCGAGCTCCTGTCGGGCGCGCGCGCCCGCGTGCGGGAGCGCCTCGCGGCCTTCGGCACCGGGCCCGACCGCTACGGGCTCGTCCACGCCGACCTCGCCTTCGCCAACGTGCTGACGCGGCCCGACCGGCCGCCGGTGCTGATCGACTTCGACGACTGCGGCTGTTCCTGGTACCTGTGGGAGCTCGCCGTGGCGCTGACGCCCTTCGACGGCGCGCCCGAGTTCGCGCCCCGCCTCGACGCGCTCGTCGACGGCTACCGCTCGCGCTGGGCCCTGTCCGATGAGGACCTCGCCGAGCTGCCCACGTTCGTGATGGCCCGCAGGCTCGTGACTCTCGGGTGGGTCTTCACGCACGCCGACACGGAGCATGCCGCACGGCAGCGCGAGCGGCGCATCGCGACGTTCCCGGACGCCGCGCGGCGGTACCTCGAGCTCGGCTAGCCGCGGCGGGCGCCGGCGACGAGCTGCTCGACGTTCTCCGCGAACCACTCGCCGCCGTGCTCCGGCGCGAGGTGCAGCGCCTCCTCGCCGTGGGCGTGGACGAGGTCGCAGGCGCGGCGCAGCTCGTCGACGCGCACGGCGTAGGCGGCCGCATCGGCGACGTCGGGATCGTGCCCCTCCAGCGCGAAGGCCGGATCGAGGTCGGCGAGGCGCTCGAGCAGCGCGCGGGTGCCCGGCACGGTCAGGTACACCGGGTCGCCCCAGAGGCACGGGTAGAGGGCGTCGCCGAGTAACAGGACGCGGTCGTCCGGCTCCCAGATCACGACGGAGTCGTCGGCGTGGTCGCCGCCGACCCAGCGCAGCTCGACCGTCGTGTCGCCGAGGTCCACGGCGTGCACGTCGGCGAAGGTCACCTGCGGCACGACGATGCGCAGCGACGTGCGCTCGTCCTCGGTGAACTCCTCGAGCAGGTGGGGGAGGGAGAACGCGAGCTCGAGTCCGTCGTCGGCCCGTTGGCGCAGCGCCGCCTCGTCCCAGGCGTAGCCGGCCTGCACGGCGACGCCGGCGGCGGTCCGCTCGCTCGCCAGCACCGGCACGTCGAGCGCGGCCGAGCCGAACGCGTGGTCCCAGTGCCAGTGGGTCAGCGCGATGCCCACGATCGGCGGGCGATCGCGCGCCTCGAGCTCCCGGACGAAGGCGTCGAGGTGGGCGGGCGACGCGCCGCCTTCGACGAGCAGCGTGCCGGCCGTCCCGCGGATCGCCGCGAGCACCGGACGGTCCGTGCGCTCGTCGGGCGTGAAGCGGTCGACCCGCGGCGACACCGTCTCGAAGCGGCAGTCGGGCACGCGCGGT
Organism: Gaiellales bacterium; assembly: GCA_051006935.1. Classification (GTDB taxonomy): domain Bacteria; phylum Actinomycetota; class Thermoleophilia; order Gaiellales; family F1-60-MAGs149; genus F1-60-MAGs149. The sequence continues at coordinate 11,346 of JBPCSR010000120.1, read as the reverse complement.
GCTCTCGCTACGAGCGCGACGGCTTGCGCGACGGCTTGGCCGGCTTGGCGGGCTTGGCCGGGTGGTCGCCGAGGCGGCGGATCGCGTCCTGGTCCCAGCCGTTCATGTAGCCGACGGAGAAGGTCGAGACCTCGCCGGTCGCGAGCGTCCACGTGACCCCGGCGCCGGCGTCGACGGGCACGACGCCGCTCGTGTCGTAGTGGACCGCGAACGTCATCCGCGGGATCGCGACGGGATAGCCCTCGGGGCACGTGCCGCCGGTGACGGGCGCGACGTTCCACAGCTGCGTGGCGGGGTCGGGCGTGACGCCGTCCCAGCAGCTCGGCAGGCGGACGGTCGCGATCAGGTCATCGGTCGCGCAGACGGCCGGGTCGGCGCTCGGCGCGCCGTCCTCGCCGCAGCGGAACGTGATCGACCCTTCGTCGTTCGTGCTGTCGATGCGCGCGACGAACCCGACGGGCACGCTCGAGCGGCGACCGGTGATGCCGCGCGCCGGACGGTATGTCGCGTCGATGCGCGTGGCCGGGATGCGCGTGCCGTCTGCGTAGAGCGCGGGCGTCCAGTAGGCGGAGCCGTCGCGTGTGCGGTTGCAGCTCGTCGACGTGCGGTCGGCGTTCGCCGCGACCAGCGCGGCGGGCGTCGCATCCGCGTTCAGCGTCTTCGCGCCGAAGTCGTCGAAGGCCCAGGCGGGGTCGGGGGAGAAGATCGCGGGGATCGTCGGGGTGCCGCCGACGGCCGGGCACGACGAGTCGAGCGGACCGCGCCCGCGGTTGCCGTTGGCGCTGCCGACGGGCTTGCCCTTCTGCCTGTCGCCCGACGGGTTCTTCGGCGCGTCGCCGGACTGCCCCTTCGCGCTGTCAGGCGCGCCCTTCGGCGTGTCGCCGGGCTGCCCCTTCGCGCTGTCAGGCCCGCCCTTCGACGGACTGCCGGGAGCCGGTCCCTTGCCCTTGCCGCTGTCGCTGCCGCCAGGGGACTTGTCGGCGCCATTGCCGTTGCCGGGCCCTTCCTCGCGGCTGGCCGCGCCGCCGGGCGCGGGCGGTGCCGGTGGGCTGGCCGGGCTCGCGGCGGGAGCGGGACTGTCGGCCCCGTTGCCGCTGTCGGACGTCGCCCCACCGCCATTCGCGCTTCCGCCACCGGCGTTTCCCGCGTTGCCGTTCCCACCGGCGTTGCCGTTGCCCTGCCCGGGCGCCGGCGGGCGATTGGTCGGGCGGGCCGTGGCGACGGTCGTCAGCGCGAGCACGGCGATCGCCGAGGCGGCGATCAGGAGGAGGATGCGAGTGCGGTGCATGGGTGGGGAGGACGCGGGCCGGCGTCGCGCCGGACCGCCCCAGTATGCATCAGGTTTCCCGCAATCGGCTGCGCGCGTAGACTGGCGCGATGCTGCGCGTCGCCCGCCCTCCCGTGGAGCCCCTGTCCGCCGCCGACGTCGCGGCGCTCGACGCCGCGTGGCGCACGATCGTGGCCGAGGTCGGGGTCGAGTTCGAGAACCCGCGCGCGCTCGACGTGCTGCGCGAGGCGGGACAGCGCGTGGAGGGCCAGACGGTGCTGTTCGATGCCGACTGGGTCGCCGCGCAGGTCGCGCTCGCGCCGTCGGCGTGGACGTGGCATGCGCGGAACCCCGCGCGCGACATCCCGATCGGCCAGGGCGTCAGCGCCTTCGCGCCCGCGTACGGTGCGCCGTTCGTGACGGGCCACGGCGAGCGGCGCAACGGCTCGCTCGCGGACCTCCGCAACCTCGTCGCGCTGATCCAGGACGCCGACGAGCTGGACGTGGCCGGCGGCGTGGTCGTGGAGGCGCAGGACGTCCCGGTCGAGCACCGCCACCTCCAGCTCGTCCGCACCCTCGCGGTGGAGTCGGACAAGCCGTTCATGGCCGCCGTCAACTCCCCGGCCGCCGCGGAGGACTCCGTGCGCATCGCCGACATCGCACTCGGCGGCCTCGACGGACGCTGCGCGATGACGGCGATCGTCAACTCGAACTCGCCGCTGCGCTGGGACGAGCGGATGTCCGACGCGATGATGACCCTCGCCGGGCACGGCCAGGCGCCGATCGTCATGCCGGGCGCCCTGCTCGGCGCGATGGCGCCGGTCACCCTCGCCGGCGGCATCGCGCAGATGCTGGCGGAGGCGTTCGCCGCGATCGCGCTGATCCAGTGCGTCCGCCCCGGCTGTCCCGTCCTGCTCGGCGCGGGCACGCCGATCACCGACATGCAGTCGGGCGCCGCCGGGTTCTCCGGCCCCGAGCTGGCGCGCGGCGTCGTGTGCGTGAGCCAGCTGGCGCGCCACTACGGGCTGCCGATTCGCGCGCTCGGCGGCGGGCTCACGACGAGCCAGACCACCGACGCGCAGGCCGGCTGGGAGTCCATGCAGGTGATGAAGGCCGCCCTCGACGCCCACGCGGACGTGATCATGCACGCCGCCGGCTGGCTCGACGCCGGGCTCGTGACGGGCTACGAGAAGCTGATCGCCGACCTCGACATCATCGCGTCGCTCTGCGTCGAGTACGGGCCGGTCATCGTCGACGACGAGGAGCTCGCGATCGACGTGATTCGGGAGGTCGGCCACGGCGGCCACTTCTTCGGCGTCGACCACACGCTCGCCCGCTTCCGCACGTGCTTCCACCGCCCCGTCGTGGCGTCGAAGCAGAACGTCGAGCGGTGGCGCGCGGCGGGGTCGCCGACGGCCGAGCAGCGGGCCGAGGCGGTGTGGCGCGAGCGCCTCGAGGCCCACGAGCCGCCGGCGATCGACCCGGACGTGGAGCGCGAGATCGACGCCTACGTCGCGGCCCGCGCGGGCGAGCTGCTCGCACAGGCCTAGCGCGTCAGGCGTCGGCGACGCGGCGTGCGAGCTGGGAGCCCTGCACCGAGTTGACGGCGTCGAGCACGATCGCGTCTCCGCGCCAGCGGTCGTCGGAGTGCTCGATCGGCGCGCCGTCGCTCGCGAAGACCGTCCGCTCCTGCCGCAGGAGCGGCGTGCCGGGGCGGCAGTGCAGCCGCTCGGCGCTGGCGGCGTCGGCGGGGATGGCGCTGATGCGGTGGTGGCCGGAGGCGACCGCGACGCCGCGCTCCGCGAGCGTCGCGTAGACGCTGCCGGACTCGAGGTCGGCGTCCACCAGCAGGAGCCCGATCGCCTCGGGGTAGGTGGCGTGCTCGACCATCACGGGCGCGGCGTCGAGCAGCCGCACGCGGATCATCGTCCAGACGAGCGCCTCCGGCGCGAGGCGGAGCGCCTCGGCGGCGACGGGGTCGACCGCCCGACGCACGAGCTCGACCGTCCGTGCGCCGGGAGTCGCGCCCTGGCGGCGCGCCCAGGCGCTGAACGAGAGCAGCTCGGAGAACGGCTGGAGGCGCGGGCGCTGCAGCACGGTCGAGCGCGCGCCCTGCCGCGTCTGCACGAGGCCCTCGGCGCGCAGGGTCGCGACGGCCTGGCGCACGGTCCCGCGGGCGAGGCCGGTGGCGGCGACGAGCGAGGCGTCGCCGGGGATCGTGTCGCCGGGGAGGAGCGTGCCCGCGGCGATCTCGTCGCGCAGCGCCGAGGCGAGCCGCACATGTGCAGGAACATCTCCGCCGACCTGTCCGAAGCGCTTCGCCACGGCGGCGGTCACGGGATCGGGGCGGGTCTTGACATGCCTAGACATGTCTGCGACCTTGGCCGTGACATGTCCAGACAGGTGCTCCCATGACCGCAACTGTACCGACCCGCGCGCGGATCGTCATCGTCGGCGGCGGCGTGATCGGCTCGTCGATCGCGTACCACCTCGCGAAGCGCGGCGAGATCGACCTCGTCGTGCTCGAGCAGACCGAGGTGGGCGGCGGCACGACGTGGCACGCGGCCGGCATGGTCGGGCGCCTGCGCACGAGCAGCACGCTCGCCCGCATGTGCGATGCCTCCGCGAAGCTCTACGCCGGCCTCGAGGCCGAGACGGGGGAGCAGGTCGACTGGCGCCAGTGCGGCACGCTCTACGTGGCGCGCGGCGAGGAGCGCATGTACCAGTACCGCCGCACCGGCGCGATGGCGCAGCACCTCGGCATCGACGTCGACATCGTCACGGCCGAGCGCGCGCTCGAGCTGTTCCCGCTGCAGAGCCCCGACGGGCTCGTCGGCGGCCTGCACATCCCCGACGACGGCAAGGTCGAGCCGGCCGGCCTGGCGCGCGCGCTCGCCAAGGGCGCGGCGATGCACGGCGCGACCGTCTGCGAGCACGTGCGCGTGACCGGGCTGAAGCTCGTCGACGGCCGCGCGGCGGGCGTCGTCCTCGACGGCGGCGGGGAGATCGAGGCGGAGCACGTCGTCCTCGCGGGCGGCATGTGGACGCGCGACCTCGCCCGCGACTACGGCATCCACGTGCCGCTCGCGCCCGTCGAGCACCACTACGCGGACTCGAATCCGATCCCCGGCGACATCGACATGTACCCGTGCACGCGCGACGCCGACGGGTGCACGTACTACCTCACCGTCCACGACAAGATCCGCCTCGGCGCGTTCCAGGCGGTGACGAAGGCGTGGACGGTCGACCCCGTGCCGTTCCCCTTCTCGTTCGCGCTGCTCGAGCCCGACTGGGAGCACTTCCAGCCGCCGCTGCAGGAGGGCCTGCACCGTCTGCCGATCCTCGGGGAGGTCGGCTTCGAGCGCTTCGTGAACGGCCCCGAGTCGTTCACGCCCGACTCGAACTTCATGCTCGGACCCGCGCCCGAGGTCCCCGGCGTCTGGATCGCCGCGGGCATGAACTCCGCGGGCCTCGCCTACGGCGGTGGCGTCGGCGAGGCGCTCGCCGCGTGGCTGATCGACGGCCACCAGCCGTACGACCTGAGCATGCTCGACCCGGCGCGCTTCGCGCCCGAGCAGGACGACCTCGCGTACCTCCGCGCGCGCGTCACCGAGGCGCTCGGCACGCACTACCTGATGGCGTACCCCAACCGCGAGCTGCTGACCGGCCGCCCCCTGCGGACGTCGCCCGTGCACGACGTCGTCGCCGTGCACGGCGGGTGGTTCGGCGAGAAGGCCGGCTTCGAGCGCCCGAACTTCTTCGGCGAGCCGGGCACGACGCCCGTCGTGGAGTACTCGTTCGGCCGCCAGTCGTGGTGGGACGAGCACCGCGCCGAGCACCTCGCGGCGCGCGAATCGGTCGCGATCTTCGACCAGTCCGGGTTCGGGAAGGTCGAGGTGACGGGCGCCGACGCCTGCGCGGTGCTCAACCGCCTCTGCGCGAACGACGTCGACGTCGCGCCCGGGCAGCTCGTCTACACGGCGATGCTCGACGAGCGCGGCCGGTTCTTCAGCGACTGCACGGTGCTGCGCCTCGCCGACGACCGCTTCCGCCTGATCACGGGCACGGCGCAGCGCATCCGCGATCTCTGGCACGTGCGCCGCGCGGCCGAGGGGCGCGCCTGCGCGGTCGCGGACGTCACGGCGGACAGCGCGGTGCTGAGCGTGATGGGCCCGAGCAGTCGCGCCCTGCTGCAGCCGCTCGTCGACGGCGATCTCGCCAACGCGGCGTTCCCGTTCGGCGCGGTGCGCCCGGTCGGCATCGCCGGCGCCGAGGTGCAGGCCGCGCGCGTGACGTACGTCGGCGAGCTCGGCTGGGAGCTGCACGTGCCGGCCGCGCAGGCGTCGGCGGCGCTCGAGGCGCTGATCGCCGCGGCGCCCGGCCACGGCGGCCGGCTCGCCGGGCACTACGCGATCAACTCGCTCCGGCTCGAGAAGGCCTACCGCGCCTGGGGGCACGAGCTCTCGCCCGACGAGACCCCGCTCGAGGCCGGGCTCGGCTTCGCGATCGCGTGGGACAAGCCCGGTGGGTTCGTTGGCCGCGAGGCGCTCCTGCCGCAGCGGGAGGCCGGCGGCGACGCGCTCGCGAAGCGCCTGGTCGCCTTCATGGCGACGGAGCCCGGCGTGATCCTCTGGGGCGGCGAGCGGCTGTGGCGCGACGGCGAGCCGCTCGGGTACACGACGAGCGCGGCCTACGGGCACGCCGTCGGCGGTGCCGTGGCGCTCGGCTACGCGCGCAACCCCGACGGCGTCAGCGCCGCGTGGCTGGCCGCCGGCACGTACGCCGTCGAGGCCAACGGTCGGCGGTACCCCGTCGAGGCCCGGCTCGGCGCCTTCTACGACCCCGACCGCAGCCGCGTGCTGGCGTAGGAGCGACATGACGGATTCCGCGGACATCGTCATCATCGGCGGCGGGGTGACGGGCTGCTCGATCGCCTACCACCTCGCCAAGCTCGGCGCCGGCACGGGCCGCATCGTCCTGATCGACAAGGGCGAGCTGACGAGCGGCTCCACGCACCACGCGGCCGGCCTCGTCACGCAGTACAACCCCTCGCAGACGATGATGCGGTTCCGCCGCTACTCGATCGAGCTCTATCGCGAGCTCGACGTGTTCGAGCAGACGGGCTCGCTGCGCATCGCCTCGTCGGAGCAGCAGCTCGCCGAGATGCGCCGGGGCGTGTCGCGCGCCCGCGGCATCGGCCTCGACGTCGAGCTGCTCGATCCGGAGGCCGCGCACGCGCGGATGCCCGCGGCCTCGATGGACGAGCTGTTCGGCGGCATCTGGGTGCCGCAGGACGGGTGGCTCGACCCGCATCGCACGACGTACGCGCTGGCCAACGCCGCGCGCGACCTCGGCGTCGAGATCATCCAGCACTGCCGCGTCACGGGCATCGACCGCGGGCACCAGGGCGAGATCGTCGCCGTGCGCACGGAGCAGGGCCGCATCGCCACGGAGACCGTCGTCAACGCGGCGGGGATGTGGGCGCCGCGCATCTGCGCGATGGTCGGCACGTGGGTGCCGTCGACGCCGGTCGACCACCAGCACATCGCCCTCACCGCCGTTGAGGGGCATGAGCTGCCGCGCGACATGCCGTGCTTCCGCGATCCCGACAACCTCGTCTACGGCAAGGCCGAGGCCGGCGGCGTGCTGTTCGGCGGCTACGAGCCCGATGCGCCGGCGCGCTGGATCGACGGCGTGCCGTGGGACCACAGCGCGCGCTCGCTCCCGCCCGACGAGGAGCGCTTCGTGCAGCTGATGGAGGGCGCGATCCGCCGCTTCCCGTTCCTCGAGCGCGCCGGCGTCGTGGCGCTGATCTGCCACCCCGACGCGATGACCCCCGACGCCAACCCGCTGCTCGGCCCGATGCCCGGCGTGCCCGGCTTCTGGGTCGCGGCGGGCCTCTCGCTGAACGGCTTCGGCGGCGCCGGCGGCATGGGCAAGACGCTGGCCGAGTGGATCCTCCACGGCGAGACGGAGTGGGACGTGTCGGGCTACCGGCCGTGGCGCTTCCCCGACGTCTACCGCGATCCCAAGCACGCGGCCGTGGCCGGGCAGGAGACCTACCGCTACTACTACCGCCTCCGCTATCCCTACGACCAGGACGAGTGGGGTCGCCCGACGCGTCTGTCGGCACTGCACAGCCGCCTGCAGGAGGCGGGCGCGGTGTTCGGCGTGAAGTCCGGCTTCGAGCGCGCGGAGTACCTCGAGCCCGGGCAGCAGTGGCGACGCATGGGCGCCGATCAGCGCGCGTGGGGCTGGGGGCGCATGCCGTTCTTCGCTTCAATCGGCGAGGAGCACCGCGCGATGCGCGAAACGGCCGGGCTGATCGATCTCTCGAGCTTCGGCAAGCTCGCCGTCGACGGCCCCGACGCGTGCGCGCTGCTGCAGTTCGCCTGCGACGCCGAGATGGACCGTCCCGTCGGCACCGTCGTGTACACGCAGATGCTCGACCATCGGGGCGGCGTCGTCGCCGACGTCACGGTCACGCGCCTCGCCGACGACCGCTACCGCATGGTCACCGGTGCGGGCGCCGTGGCGACCGACCGCGGCTGGCTCGCGGGCATCGCGCATCGCCTGCAGCTGGACGTCGCGATCCGCGAGGAGTCCGACGAGCTGGCGGTGATCGGCATCTGGGGTCCCGCCGCCAAGGCGATCATGGGCGCCGTCACGACGGCCGATCTCTCGAACGAGGCGCTTCCGTTCGGGACGGGCCGCGACATCCACGTCGGCAGCGCGCCCGCGTTCGCGCAGCGCATCACGTACGTGGGCGAGTTCGGCTACGAGCTGTACGTGTCGCATGCGTGGGCCACGGCGGTCTGGGACGCGCTGCTCGCCGCCGGCGAGGAGCACGGCATCCGGGTCTGCGGCTACCGCGCGCTCGACGGCCTGCGGATGGAGAAGGGCTACCGCTACATCGGCACCGACCTCACGCCGAGCGACACGCCCGACCAGGCCGGGCTCGCGTTCTGCGCCCGCAAGGAGGCCGACTACGTCGGCCGCGAGGCGCTCGAGGCGCGGCGCGCCGAGGGGTTCGACACCCGCATCCGGACGCTCGTGATCGGCGACGGCGACTGGCTGCCCGTCTACGGCGGCGAGGCGGTGTCGCTCGACGGCGCCGTCGTCAGTCGCGTCCGCTCCGCGGCGTACGGCTACACGGTCGGGCGCATGCTCGCGTACGCGTACCTGCCGACCGACGTCGCCGAGGGCACGGCGGTGACCGTCGAGACGCTCGACGGCGAGGCGACGGCGACGGTCGCGGCCGACCGCCTGGTCGACCCCGACGGCGCGCGCCTGCGCTGATCAGGCGGAGTCGCCGCCGCGCGAGCGCAGGCGGTGGATCGCGATCGGGACGACGCTGACGAGGACGATCAGGATGATCGCGTACTCGAGGTTGTTCTTGATCACGGGGACGTTGCCGATCAGGTAGCCGAGCACCGTCAGGCTGACGACCCAGAGGAACGCGCCGATCGCGCTGTAGAGCGCGAAGCGCCGGAAGTCCATGTTGCCCGCGCCGGCCAGCACGGTGATGAAGGTGCGCACGATCGCGATGAAGCGGCCGAGGATGATCGCGGCGCCGCCGTAGCGGTTGAAGAACTCCTCGGTGTGGTCGATGTAGCGCCGCTTGAAGATGCGCGAGTCCTCGCGTCGGAACAGCGCAGGCCCGGCCCGCCGTCCGATCCAGTAGCCGAGCAGGTTGCCGGCGAACGCCGCGACGAAGAGGAGCAGGCAGGTGGCCCAGAGCGGCACGCCGATCGCGCCGTTGCCGACGAACAGGCCGACGACGAAGAGCAGCGAGTCCCCGGGCAGGAAGAACCCGATCAGGAGGCCGCACTCGGCGAAGATGATCGCCGCCGCCACCCAGATCGCCACGTGGCCCGCGCTCTCGAGGATGTGGTCCGGCTTGAGGTACCCGAGCGGGCTCGCGATCAGCGGGGCGATGAGCGACGCGGGGAGCACGGAGGGAGTCTACGGGTCGGGCCCGGGGGCTAGACCTCCGCGAGCCCCTGCATGTCGACGTCCTCGAGCCAGCGCCGGTATGCGATCGAGGAGAGATCCGGCACCTTCAGGTGCAGCTCTTCCCGGAGCGACGTCGGGATCTCCTCCGGGCGGATGCTCTCGACGACCCGCCGGTCCTGCTCGAGGATGTGCAGGTAGTCGGTGACGAAGTTCGGGTTCGTCTCCTCGTAGTTGCGGAACGCGATGCGGAACACGCGCGTCCGCCTGGCCTCGGTCGGCGACGCGATCACCATCACGCTGATGATGTCGTCGCTCCCCTCGGTGACGACGTGCAGGTGCATCGTGAAGGGGTAGACGTGCGTGTAGGTGTACGCGATCACGGCGGTGGTGGTCTGGTCGACGCTGCGCCAGAACTCGTTCGGCACGTGGAACCACTGGCCCCAGTCCTCCGCGTGCAGCTCGTACGGCGTCTGCTCGGGGTGGTCCGGGTCGCCGAGCAGGTTCGGGTGGACGAACGGGAAGTGCGAGAGGTCCATCGAGTTCTCGGTCGAGCGGCCGGCGCTCGTGTTCCACTCGAGGATGCTGAAGAGCTCGCTCGAGTAGTCCGGGTCCTCGTCGAGGTCGTCGGGCACGTGCGGGATGTCCTGGATGGGATCCTCGAGCGCCACCCAGACGAGGCCGTAGCGCTCGGCCGCGTGGTGGGAGACCGCGCGCGCCGCGGCGGGGATCGGCTTGCCGGGCTGCGCCGGGATCCGCACGCAGGCCCCGCTCGCGTCGTACTCCCAGCCGTGGTACGGGCACACGATGCAGCCGTTGCGCACCTCGCCGAGCGAGAGCGCGGCGCCGCGGTGGATGCAGAGGTCCTTGAACACGCTCACGCCCGTGTCGGTGCGGAACGCGACGAGCTCCTGGTCCAGCAGGGTGAAGCGCCGCGGCGCGTCGGTCACCTCGTCGGACGAGGCGATCGGGTGCCAGAACTGCGAGAGGCGCTTGGACGGCGGCATGGCGGGACGGTACCCGCTGCGGCACGCGCGTGCACGCCGCGCGTCAGCCGGTGACGGGCCGCGGCGCGTTGCCGGCGGGCAGGATCACCACGCTCGCCGAGTCCTCGGTCGCGGCGAGCGGCGCGACCTCCACGGCCAGCGTCGCGTCGACGGTCGCCGTCGTCCGCACGGGGCGGGCGGCGCCGACGGTCATCGCGCACGAGCGCGCCATCGGCTGGAGGTTGGCGATGTCGATCGTCACCACGCCGCCGTCGACGCGCGCGCAGGTCGAGCCGCGCAGCGAGAGCCCGGCCGGCAGCGTGAACGACACGGAGGCGGCGCCGAGCGCGGCCGGGCGGTTGCGGTAGGTCGCCGTCAGCGTCGTCGTGGTCTCCGACGCGACCTCCTTCGCGGCGAATGCGAGCGTCAGCTGCGGCTTGACCTGGGCCGGCGTCGGGTTGGGGACGGGCTTCGGCTCGTTCGGATTCCGCGTGAGCGCGAAGTCGATGCGCTTGTCGCCGAACGAGAGGTCGACGGAGCGGGCGTCGAGCCCGACCACGTGGAGATTTCCCGGCGGGTCGATCGTGAGCGTGTAGCCCGAACGCTCGTAGATGTTCCCGATCCGGTAGCGACCGCGCTGGTCGCTCTGCACGGTGCCGAGCACGGCGCCCGTCGGGTCCGAGAGCGCGAGCGTGGCGCCGGCGACCGGCAGGCTCGTGTCGGCGTTGCGCACGGTGCCGGAGACCACGTGCGTGCGCAGCGCGAACCACAGCTGGTACGACTGCGGCGCGGCCGGGTCGGTCTGGCCCGGCAGCGGCGTGAAGGTGAAGGTCAGCGTCTTGACCGAGGTGCTCGGCATGAACCATCCCGCCGCGCCGTCGGACTCGAGGCCGTTGCCGATCAGCTGGCCGCCGACCGCGCCCGGCACCCACGCGGGCCGGGGCCCGCCGTTGCCGAGGTAGTTGTACGGGACGCTCGCCACGTAGTCCTGGACCTGGTTGCCGGACAGCGAGCCGCGCACGAAGCGGTTGCCCGTCAGCTGGGCGCCGCTCAGCTGGCGCGTGCCGTCGCTGGTGGCGGTGATCTGCACCTGGTCCACGTCGATGTCGCCGAGCGTGAAGCCCCAGCCGCCGGGCTCGA
>JBPCSR010000119.1:0-12446 GCA_051006935.1 Gaiellales bacterium | reverse complement strand
CAACAACGCAAATAATTATTCAGTGCAGGACATTGTATTTGCTAACAATGAGCAGGTGTATGTTTGCAACACACCGACAACGGGTGTATTTGACCCGACTGCGTGGGACTTAATCGGTAACAAGTCCGATTTGTTTTATGTTAAAAACCCACAACCGATGTTCAACTATTCACACGGGGTGTATAAGATAGGCGACCAAGTGACGTATAAGGACAAGGTATACACGGCATTGAAGCCATCACCTAAATTGACGCACACCGATTTGTTGAATGCGCTGACTTACGAAAATTTACCACCGACAAACATACTACCCGATGACCCTACTTTTGGCGAGTCATACTGGGGGCAAGGTGTTGCATATACATTCAGTGGTCAATACCCAACCGACACAACGCTTTGGGTTAAGGGCGACAACCGAAGTCAGCAAATGGTGATGGTTATCATTGACATCACTTTGTACCACATCCATTCACGCATAGCACCCCGTAACATTCCCGAGTTAAGAATATTAAGATACGATTCAGCAAAAGAGTGGTTGAGCAAATGCAACACGGGTGATATTGCACCCGACCTGCCGTTGTTACCAATTCAAAAGTTCAATCGTGTGCGTTGGGGTGGCAATACAAAGACAACAAACATATACTAATGGTGAGCGAGTTCGAGGGGTATGGCGCATTTGAGTTCTTGATATGCTTTACTCTCGGCACTCACATAATGGTTAACTTAAACTGATGGCAAATAGATTTCAAACATTCATTAATAAGGTCGGCACTGGCATAAAGAATTTAGTACCTGCGCCATCCGACATCACGCAATGGCAGTGGTACATACCACAACGCAAGAAGCCAACACCTACCAACCTTGACACGTACATTGCACCCGTGCAATTGCAACGCTTTCGTCAAGACGTATTGACGTGGCGAAGTGCTATGAGTCAAGCAGAAAATTCGTGGTATCCACACCGAGTGGATATGCAACGAATGTACTACGACACCATTCTCAATGGTCACGTGACTGCGTGTATTGAAAAGCGCAAGAACTTGACAATGCTACGTGAATGGTGCGTTGTGGACAAAGACGGCAACGAGAATGAGCAGGTCAATGCTTTATTCAATAGTATTTGGTTCAATGAATTTATCAATTACACGCTTGAAGCAAAGTTCTTTGGTTATTCGTTGGTGCGCATCGGTGACATTATCAATGGCGAGATCACTGAATGTTCATCCATCCGAAGACATAACGTGTCACCCGATAGGCGCAACGTGACGCAATACACTTATTCAATTTCGGGGATTCCATTTGACGAAGAACCTTATTCGTTCAATCATATATTTGTCAGCACTCCGAGTGACGTGGGTGTGTCGCCTTGTGGCTATGGCTTACTTTACAAGGTCGGCATTTACGAAATTATGATGCGCAACTTGATGGGTTACAATGGTGACTACATCGAATTGTTTGGAATGCCTACACGTGTAGCAAAGACCACAAAGATGCAGGGCGACCCCGAGCGTGAGCAGTTAGAGAATATGATGGAGTTGATGGGTTCACGTGGTTGGGCAATTCTTGACCCGACTGACGAACTTGAATTTATCCAAAGCAGTGCAGTAGGTTCAAGCAACAACCCATACGAGAACCTTGAAAAGCGTTGTATGGCATTCATCAGTAAAGTGCTACTTGGTCACGCTGATGCATTAGATAGCACGGCAGGTAAACTGGGAGCAACGCAGGGCGAGGAATCACCAACGACCCAAGCACTTGAAGACATTATGAGTGTGGATGCAAAGTTTGTTGAGAACGTTATCAATGCGCAGTTATTACCAAAGTTGCGTGGGTTAGGGTTTAAGATTCCCGATGGTTTCAAGTTCAAGTTTATGAACAACTCGGAAATGCTTGAAGCCAAACAACGCACAATGAATGCGCAAAAGCAGTTCGCTGAAATATTGCAGACCTTGAAAGGTGCAGGTTACGAAGTAGACGCAGAGTTCGTGAGTGAGCAATTGCAAATGCCCGTTGAAAAAGCAATGATGTCGTTTGCTCCATTGCTCAATAAACACTCGGATAAAGTGCAAAACAAACTGAACGAAATTTATGGCTAAACAAATTGACATCAATTCACTTGCAAATGCAATCTATCAAGGCAGGATTACACCACGCAACCTGCCCGAAGTGGTATATCATTTCAATGCTGAAAAGATTGTCAATGGCATCTATAAGGGTTATGGCAAAGCGTTGAAAGACGTTGCTTATGATTCGCCCGAAGTTAAGATGCTCAATTCACTGCGTGAAAATGCCTACATATTTTCGGGAGCGAAAACGTTTCAACAAACACTGGCAATGACCGAAGCAATGACCGATGGCGACAACGTGCTTTCGTTTAATGACTTCAAAGATAAGGTTGATGCGTTAAACGTGCAGTACAACGAAAACTACCTTGAAACGGAATACAACACGGCTATTGCATCAAGTCAAAATGCAAGTTCGTGGGAACGCTTTGAAGAAGACGCAGAGCAATTGCCTTATTTGACTTATCAAACTATTGGTGATGCGTGTGACATTTGCCTACCACTTGACGGCATCACGTTGCCCGTGAACGATTCTTTTTGGAGTAAATACTACCCACCCAACCACTTCAATTGCTTTTGTATTTGCTTGAATAGTGATGACGATAGCAACCTTACAAGTAAGGGTGTGCGTAATAATGAAATGACACGACTTGCTGATGTGGTCAGCGACACGTTCCAAATGAACTCGGGCAAAAGTGGGCAGGTTTTTGACAAAGACCACCCCTATTTTTTAGTGCCAAAAGAATACAAAGATTTCGCAAAAGATAACTTTGGATTGAAAATACCAAAACCCGAAGACGAATAAACTATGAAAAACTTACTTATAAACGAAGCAATCAAAAAGTCGCTTGACGACCTTGCTAAACTTGAACTATTCAATTCTTACTTGTACCATCAATTGTCGGCTACGTGTCAAGCGTTCGGTTATTTCGGAGCGTCTAAAAAGTACAATGCCGAAGCACTGGAAGAAGTGAAGCACTATCAAGACGTGGTTGACTTTATCAATCAACGTGGAGGACTTGTGGAAGCGCAACCGATAAGCATACCCGTGTTTGCTTATGAAACACTTGGCGACACGTTGCGTTCAGCATACGACCAAGAAGTGTTGACTGAAAACGCATACAAAGAATTGGGTTCACTTGCATTGTCAGTTCAAGACCACGTGACGTATCAATTCGTTCACGAAGTGTTGGAGCATCAAGCCGAAAGCGTTGGCGAATATGCTGACCTTATTGCACGTTATAATTTAACGCAGGGCGACCCTTGTGCTATACTATTAATTGACCAAGAACTTGGCAACGTTTAACCGATTTGAATTCGAAAACATTGTCGCCAAATTAAACAAGGCGAAAGTTGACTTGCCGAAGTTGGTTGCATCGGATATGCGCAACTACTTTGTCAATTCATTCAAACGTCAAGGGTTTGATGGTAAGCAATGGCAAGAAGTAAAGAGGCGAGAAAAAGAGAACCAAACGGCAAAAGATAAAAAACCGATATTGATACAAACGGGTAGGTTACGCAGGTCAGTGAATGAGTCCATTCGCAAAACATCGTGGGAGGAAATTGTACTCGGCATTGACACACCTTATGCAAAGTATCACAACGATGGAACTGACAAAATACCAAAGCGTCAATTTATGGGTGACTCGAAAGAGTTACAGACAAAGATTCACGCACGAATTGAAAAAACTATAAAAAAAATAATTGACACGCAAGGCAAATGATTGAGTTCAAAACAAAGGTCACTATTACAAAAGGCAACACACCTGCACTTGCATTTGGTGGTGGCAAACTTGACGGCAGTGGATTCAGCAGTTGGGGTGTAAACATTGACGATGCGATGCAACAAATCGGTTCGCAAATAAGCACCATTGCAGGGTTCGAAACATACGACTACCACGTGACCGATGGCAACACCGAATACATAGTGACGGCAACGGCTACGTTTAACGACACCCTTAATGAAGCGCAAATGTACACTTGGTTGTACTGGACAACGGACACGGGAATGCTTTACGTTTCTTTCTTTACAAAACAATATCAATTTGCAGGTAGTGGGGTGTGGTTGTTAATGAAAGAATTGAAGACCCTTGCATTGTCATTGATAGGCAACGACAACACTCCATTGTTTAAGCACGTGCGTGTTTGGAATAATCAACTTGAACTTGAACGCACCGACCCCAACAATCAATTGTCATATCCTAAACCTGCGTTATTTATTGAACTTGCGAACACTTCCGACATTCAGCAAATGGGTGCAGGTGCGCAAATATATAATGAACTGCGTGTGCGCTTTCATATCATACACGAACACTATAATGAGTACACTGACGGCAATATCTTTGACGAAGACGTTAAGGTGTTCGAAATTGCGCAACGGCTATTCTATGCCGTTAGTAAATACGAACCAAATGGTGCAGTTGCAATGGTGCGTGTAAATGAAGAACTTGATTTCAACCACGACAATCTTTATCATTTCGTGCAGGAATATGCTACAAACTTGGTTGACCTATCAAGGGAAGAACCACTTAACTTTGTACCTGCGCCAACACCACTGGCAATTGACTTATCTTTGAACATTAACCCGACATTTATACACTACACATAAAATGGCACGAAGCATTCAAACCATCTACAACCAAATTATTGCATCGGTACAAGCAGACACTAATTTATACGACCCGAGCAACCCCGACCCAAATAAGCGTGGGTTAACATCCACAAGCCGTGTGGCTATTTGGCGACTATGGGCGTGGATTGTAGCAACTGCACAAGCGTTGCTTGAACAACTGATTGATACATACAAGGGCGAAATTGAAACTATTGTTGACCGAGCGCCAAGTGGCAACGCATTGTGGTTGCAACACCAAGTGTTCAACTTTCAATATTCGGCAACAACCCCACAAATCATACAATTTGACACGACTAACTTCTTCCCATACTATCCAACTATTTCAACTCAATTGCGCATTGTTACGCAATGCAGTGTGACCACGTTGCCAAATAAAGTGGTAAGTGTTAAAGTTGCAAAGGGTGGCACAAGTCCTGCACCACTTGATTCAAACGAGTTAAGTGCGTTGACATCATACTTGTCACTGATAAACTTTTCGGGTGTTTACTTCAATCTTATTTCGGACGACCCCGATTTGATGTACTTGGGTGTTGACGTTTACTACAATGGTTCATATAGTGCCGTGATTCAAACGAACGTTGAACAAGCAGTGAATGAATACTTGACAAATACAAACGCAAACTACTTTAACTACACAACGTACTTGTCAAAAATAGTTGACGTGATACAAGGGGTTGCAGGTGTTAATGATGTAGTGCTGAAACAAGTTGAGGTTCGCCCTCATTTTGTTGCAGTGGCGAATGCTTACGTGATGGTCAACAACTATCAAACATACCTGCGTCAATACCAACCTTATGCAGGGTATATGATTCCCGACACGGCAAGTGGTCGCACACTGGCTGATTCAATCACCTATGTAATTAACAACAATTAAGATGGGATTCTACGACATTAACTACAACGATTTGGTGTACAACCTTACACCACAAACAAGACGAAAGCCACGTTTCATTGCGTGGTTGGTTGCATTATTGTCGCCACAAAAATATGTGAGTGATTTGTTTTTTGACGTGTATGTTAACGGACAAGTGTATCCGTACTTTGACCCGTTTGTAACATCATACCCAAAAGGCACACGTGTGACTTTTTTAGGTGCTATATATGAGGCGCAAATAAATATATCGGGGTTTCACTTACCAACTGACCAAAACTACTGGGCGCAAATAGTTGCTGACTATCGTGGTGTGAATGAGCGAGTGCGTTATAATTCGCAAAAGATTGCGCTTGAATTTATATTGAACAAATGGTTCAACACAACGTGGGTGCAACCCGATGACCCAACCAACCCAACACGTCCCGAAATTTACATTGATAGCAACGTGCTTGACAACCAAGTGCTGACATCATACTACACCGAGAACGCAGAGTCAAATATATATTACTACGATTCGCTTACTTATGCGTACGTGTTAAACTCTTACACGTTCAATCAAACTTCTTTCAGCATCTATGTACCGACTGCATTCTTTACTGCGTTAGGTGTTGATGCTGAAATGCAAATACGTGCAATTGCTGACAAGTATGTGATTGCAGGAATGACTTACGACATACAACAATATTAAACTATGAAAAAACTTGACACGCAGTATATACTTGCGAACACTGGGATGCCTATGAAAAGTGGTTCAATAGACCACATATTCAATGCGCTTTCGGACACGTGTGTTGCTACCTACAACACGCTTAACAATAACTATGACCCAACACGACCCAACGTGTTGTAGGGATGCGTTGATACTTCTACGGGTGGCACTTGCACCATCAGTGCAGGTGCAGTGATATGGAACGAAGAACTATTCTTTGTACCTGCGACATCGTTTGTAATTAACAACGTACCCGTTGCAGTTATTTCAACGAGTTATGTATTGGGCGCAAATGCTGACCCCGTATTGATGACTGACGGAATAAGCAGAAACGTTCACGCTATACGTACAATTGAAATTGTTGACGGGTCAAGTTCAACACCAAACTACATTGCTGACTTGATTGACTTCGTGTATGGTGATGGCAAAGCATTGCTTGAAGAACACGACTACACCGCAACGATTGGAACGACATCACCAAACTGGACAACACTCCACACGATGACGATGGGAGTCGCTGGGCAAGTTTGGTTTTTATACGACAACCGAGTAACACCTGCAAGTGGGGGTGGAAATACAAACTACCAAGTACTATTTGACATTGTTAAAAATGGAAGTTCACAAGTGACCAAATCATTTGGAGTTGCAAACGATGGTGCGCCCCGTGACTTCACGTTCCAAAAAGTTCTTGACGTTAAAGTTGGCGACACAATTCTTTTTCGTGCAAACAATAGCATTAACGCATCCGTTGGAATTGTTGGTCGTTTAGTAATACAAGCCAACAAGGTCAGCACTTAATATCCGTTCTTTGCGTTCTTTGGTCGCTTACGACTTTCGACTGGCATTTGCTCGAACACGTCAAGTAGTTTTTGCTTAACGTCTTCGGGCATCCTATCAACGAATTCTTGCAGTGCGTAACTGCTAACGTCACTTATACTGCGCTCCTTTAAGTACGCATAAGCAGTGAGCATTTTCTTGACGTACGATGGTGGGTAGGTGCGTATCATTCGCATCTTTATGTAGTGCGATTTGTCGGGGCGATTAGTAGACATTGAATATTGGTGGCTTAATTTAATACCAAAGATAATATAAAAAAACCCTAATAGTATAACTTTGAATTTATGTACACACTTGACCCAAACGCACCCGAACCTATAATGCTTTTAGATGAGGCAATTGGTTACGATAGCGACTTCCCAAATGACCCGTACATTGATGGCTCACTATTCGCAAAAGAATTGTTGATGCTTGATTCAATGGGCAAGAAAGTCATTAATATTTGGATAGCATCGGGTGGTGGTAGCGTGATTGACGGAATGAAAATTTACAACGCTATCCTGCAAACAAAAGCAAAGGTGAACACGCATATTGTTTTTGCAGGTTCAATCTCGGCAGTGATTAGTCAAGCAGGTCGTGAGCGAACAATGGCTGACTTTGGCAAGTTAATGTTTCACAACCCAAGTGGTGGTGACGAAAAAGGACTGAATGCGATTAAGGACTCAATTATCACAATGGTCGAAAAGCGTTCAAAAATGTCTTATAGTGACATTAGTAAAATGATGAACCGAACCACGTGGATAGGGTCAGACGAAGCATTGATGCTTGGCTTATGCGACACCATCGAATCAAGCGATTCTTTAAACAACCCAAAGATATTTGGCACTGACGTGACCGAAATGGTTAACGTTGCAAAGATGTATGTTAACAACGCACTTAAACCAATAAAAAACAATATGAACTCGGAAGTAACAAAAGCACTTGGCTTGTCGGAAGAAGCGACAACCGAAGAAGTAGTGAAAGCAATTGCAGAGTTAAAAGGAACTGAAACAACTACGGAAGTTGAAACAACCGAAACTGCAACTGAAACTATCACGAATGAAAACGATACTATTTCGGCAATGGCTGAAACTATCAATTCACTGAAAGCAGAACTTGAAGCAATTAAGAACTCAACGAAAGTTGCCGAAGAAACTGCTTTAAAAACAAAAGCAACTGAACTGGTTGACAAGTACACCAATCGTCTTGGCAATTGCTCGGATGACATCAAAGCATCGTGGGTGAACAAGGCAATTGCTAACTACGAAGAAACTGCAACAATGCTTGAAGCGTTGCCGTTAAACTTCAAAGCACCAAACGTTGAAACTGCAACCAACAAAGCAACGGAAGTTGACGTACCTACGTCAGCGTTATACCTTTCAGCAAGGTTGAAAAATGAACTTAAAAAACAAGGTCGCAAAGTATACCTTGCTTAATCAAATAAACAAATCAATTTAAACCTAAAAACAAAAAATAAAAAATGGCATTAGTTATCAATGACACGCAGTACGCAGGTACATTCGCAAGTTACTTTTGGTTACCTGCGACATTCTCAATGGACACAATCCAAAAAGGAATTGTTTACGTTCAAGACGGAATAAAAAAGAAGCACACGATTGGTCGTGTAGATTTTAGCGACCCATTACAACCACGTCAACCGACACCTACTTCAAGTGGTACGTTTGTAGTTGATGGTCGTACACTTTATCCGCAGGATATGATGTGCTACACGGAGTTTAACCCACGTGACTACGAACAACACTGGTTGGCTGAACAATTAAGTCCAACGTTATTGGCTCGTGAGTTACCTATCACTGCTGAAAACTATATGATGCAAATTGCATTAAATAGAACTTTTGAAAGCATCGAAGGTGCGCTTTGGATGGGTTCATTAGATTACGCAGGTAACTATCCCGTAGGTACACCACAATATCAGTGGCAGTTCTTCGATGGTTTCTTGAAGAAAATGGTTAACGATTCAAGCATTTTAAGACCATCAACTCCCGAAGTGGCAATTGATGTGACAAATATTGCTGATTCATTCGACCAATTGTTGAACCTTGTTGCATCAAACAAGAAAGCGTTATTGTCAAAGCCGACACGTTACGAGAGAATGAAGTTCTTGGTGTCTATCAACACTGAACAAATTTATCATACTTTCATCACAACGTCACAAACGTTCAAAGGTGTTAACACTACTGACAGAGGTATCAACTTATACAAAGGTTATGAGGTTGTTCCCGTTGCAGGGATGCCCGATGACACTATCGTGTTCACCGAGTCAATCAATGACGTAAGTTCAAACTTATACGTTGGTATGAACTCAATGGAAGACAACAACCTTCAATTGATGCGCTTACAAAACAACTCTGAATTGTTCTTCTTCAAAGGTCTTATGAAGTACGATGTTCAGTATGGTTTCAGTGAGCAAATTGCTTTATACACTACTTTAACTACTGGCGATTTTCAATAACCCCATCCTACGAGTTACGAGAGGATGGTGGGCGAGAATTACGGGAAGATGGAAGTAACGAATTACGCAACTAAAAATGGCAAAGAGTAAAAACAAAAAAAAGGAGCAGGTGATCACAACAACGGAAGTTGAAACTACAACAACCGAAAGTGTGCAACCACCTGCACCTTTGTTTGACTGGGAAGCATATCCAAAGCAAAAGCGAATATTCATTGATGCTGACGGCAACGTGCATCGTGATGCGTTTAATGTGATGGGCAACTATGTTTCAGTCAATGGCAAAAAAGCAATTGCACAAATTATTGAACGACCTTAAAAAACAAAAATGGCATTAAACGACATAACTATAAATTACGGACAAGGTGGTCTTGGTCGTGCGTTGGATGGCGAAGATTATTATTCGGGGATGTTATTCTACACCGACAATAATCCGTTAAACAACTCACAAAATCAAGCACAAATATTGTCTTTGCAACAAGCCGAACAACTCGGAATTGTTGGCGACTATTCGGATGAAACACCTGCAACGATTACTTATTCAGTAGACACGGCAGGGGTTACGGGCGACACTTTAAAAATAGTGATGACCGAACCATTCAAATATGTAACAATTGCAGACATTTCAATTCCTGCATCCATTACTGGTGATGCAACTGCACAAGCGAACTATATAGTAAACGCAATCAACAACGGAACGCGAACACACGGATACACCGCAGAGGTAGATAATAGCATTAACGTGATTATTACCTTTCGTGCAGGAATGGGAGTTTATCCGAATGTTTCTTCACAAAATACTTATCAAACGGGAACGCTTGACTTTATTTTTGTAAGCACAACAAATGGTGTTGCATCGGAAAAAGCAGTGTGGCATTATCACATTGCCGAATACTTCCGTTTGCAAACAAGTGGAAACTTACGTGTTTACTTTGCAAATAAGTCGGGCAATGCTTATGACTTCGCAGAACTTGGAGTGATGCAAGGCAGTGCAACGGGCAAACTACGTCAAGTGGCAATTTACCTTGCAAACACTGGCAACACAATTGTCAATGACATCAGTGTGATTCAAAGCATCCAAGCACAAGTTGACTTGCTTATTGCTTTACACTTACCAATGTCAACTATTGTTGCATTTGATGGTTATAGCGTGAGCGACTTGACAACACTTGTTGACTTGGGCGCATACGACTGCCGTTCGGTATCGGTTACAATTGGGCAGGATGGCAACAATTTAGGTGGTTCATTAACTGCATCGTGTGGGTTTTCAATGACTGATTTGGGCGCAGTGCTTGGTGCAGTGTCGCTTTCAGCAGTGAACGAAGACATTGCGTGGGTGTCAAAGTTTAATATGACAAACGGCACTGAATTGTTATACCCTGCTTTCTTGAATACTGACCTTGTTGATATGGTTGGACAAGCAAACTTGTTAACGCAATTGAATAACTATCGTTATTTATTCCTACGTCAATTCGTGGGTGTTGCAGGTACGTTTGTAAACGACAACCATTGTGCAATAAGCGAGGCGAACGACTACGCTTATATGAACGACAACCGAGTGATTGACAAAGCGCATCGTTTACTTTACGCAGGTGTATTGCCGTTCTTGAATGGCACTATTAAACTGGAAGCAGACGGCACACTATCATTGTCATCGTGTGGCTACGTGCAAGGTCTTGCAAGTTCATCACTTGATGCAATGGTTCGCAACAATGAGATTTCAAACTTTGAAATTCTTATTGACCCTGCGCAAAACATACTTGCTACTTCAACGCTTGTAATTACTGCAAACATTCAGCCAACTGGGGTTGCACGTCACATCACTATCAATTTAGGATTTGTAACATCAATTTAAACTATGCCAACACTTACACCACTTATAAACGGGGTCAACTATTCTTGGGCAAACATCACACTATCATTGTTTGGTGTACCCGTGAAAGGTATTACAAAGATTGAATACACCCGAAAGCAGACCAAAGAGAACAACTACGGAGCAGGTGCAGAACCTATTTCACGTGGTTACGGCAATATCGAATACGAAGGTTCGATTGACTTATACCTTGACGAATGGAAAGCAATATGCAAAAGCGCACCGAATGGTGACCCATTAGCAATTGCGCCATTCAATATCATTGTGACATACGGAGTGAATAGAGCAACGGCAATTGTTGACACCTTACAAATGGTTGAATTTATGGAAGACCCTCTTTCAAGTTCACAAGGTGACACGAAAATTGTTGTGACTATTCCATTAGTTATCGGAGGAAAAGTATCTTTGTAAAAAAAGATAACTATGACAACTGAACAACTAAACGAAAAAGCACAAGCACTGGCAACTGAACTTGGTTTCAAAGTGCATCCATTACTATTCACAAATAGCGAGGGTCAACAAATTGTTGGGTTCTTGCGTGAGCCGACAAGGTCAGCAAAGTTGAGCGCAATGGATGATATGATGAAGTCACCAAGTCAAGCAGGTGAAACAATTTTAAATGCGTGTCTATTGGTCGAACATAGCGACCCACGTATCTTATCGGATGACGATGTTTATGTGAGTGCGACAATGGACTGCTTGTCAATTTTAAAAGTTTATCAAAACGACTTAAAAAAAAAATAGAGTCATTTCGAATTGACGACCAAAGCCCTGCACTTCTACAAATGGAGAGCAGGGTTTTGTTTTATACGGGCATCGCACCCGAGTCAATGACCGATGACCAATTGATTCAAAACCACGAGCGAATTATGTTTGCTCTTAAAGAAAGGGGCGAAGCCAAATGAGTGACGTTATACAATACATATTGAAGTTGAAAGATGAAATGTCGGGCAACTTAAAGAACATCGAAAAGAGTACCGATGGACTGAACAACACAATGAAGAAAATT
>JBPCSR010000118.1:0-5120 GCA_051006935.1 Gaiellales bacterium | reverse complement strand
TCGTGTTGCGGTCGAAGATGTAGGACTCCTTGAGCCCGGGATGCCAGTTGGTGCCGTTTGCGCCGGTCGGATCGAAGTCAGTCATCGTCAGCTCCCTCGTACGCGCCGTCGTTGTCGTTGTTGAAGGTGTAGAGCTGGCGGGCCGAGCCGTAGCGCTTGAACTCGTCGACCTTGGCGTTCGCGCCGGCGGCCTCGAGCAGGCGCCCGAGCTCCTCGCGGTGGAACTCCTTGAGCTCCTTCTCGATGCAGTCCGCGCCGAGGCCCTTGACCGAGCCGCGCACGTAGATGTGCGTCTCGTAGATCGAGTCGCCGAGCGCGTCGCCGGCGTCGCCGCAGACGACGAGCGCGCCGGACTGCGCCATGAACGCGCTCATGTGCCCGATGTCGCCCTTGACGACGATCTCGACGCCCTTCATCGAGATGCCACAGCGGGCCGCGGCGTTGCCGTTCACGACGACGAGGCCGCCGCGGCCGGTCGCCGCGCACGCCTGCGAGGCGTTGCCGGTGATGTCGATGCGGCCGCTCATGATGTTCTCCGCCACGCCGACGCCGGCGTTGCCGTCGATCGTCACGTGCGCATGCTTGTTCATGCCCGCCGCGTAGTAGCCCGTGTGGCCCTCGACCGTCACCTCGAGCTCGGCGTCGATGCCGCACGCGATCGCGTGGGCGCCGTTCGGGTTGACGATCCGCCAGGAGCGGGGACCGCCGTGCTTCGCGTCGTGCAGCCGCTGGTTGAGCTCGCGCAGCGGCGTGACCGAGAGGTCGACGACCTCGATGTCCGTTGCCGTCGCCATCAGACCTTCTCCTTCTCCCACGCGTAGACGGTCGCCGGGGCCGGCTCCCAGGTGGTCGCCTTCTCCGCACCCGGCAGGGTCGCGATCGAGCGGTACTCCGACGACATCGCGACCCACTCGTCCGTCTCGGCGAGGACCGCCGGCTTGCACGCGATCGGATCGCGCACGACCGCGAAGCCGTCGCGCGTGCCGATCAGGAACGTGTAGAACCCGTCGAGGTCCTCGAAGGCGTGGTCCATCATCGCCTCGATCGAGTCGCCCTCGCGCTGGCGCCACATCATGTATCCCGCCGCGACCTCGGTGTCGTTCTCGGTCTGGAAGCGGATGCCCTCGCGGCGCAGCATGCGGCGCAGGCCGTTGTGGTTCGACAGCGAGCCGTTGTGCACGAGGCACAGGTCGAGACCCGTGGAGAACGGGTGGGAGCCGGCCGTCGTGACCTTCGACTCGGTCGCCATCCGCGTGTGGCCGAGCGCGTGCGTGCCGTCGAGGCCCTTGATGTCGAACGCCTCGATGAAGGCCTCGGGGCGGCCGGTCTCCTTGTAAATCTCGATCGCCTGGCCGGCGCTCATGATCTTGATGTCGGGGCGGTGCTCCTCGATCCAGGCCTCGGCCCGGTCCGCCGCTGCGTCGACGACGATGACGGCGTGGTTGCCGCGGCGGTCGACGTGCTTGTCGGCGCCGAACGCCTCCTTGAGGTCCTTGCGCAGGCCGGTCCAGTCGTAGCCGGGGTCGTCGTGCTGGAGGGTCAGCTTCGTCTGCCCATCGCCCACCGGGTTGCGGTAGAAGGCGACGCCGGCGCTGTCGGGGCCGCGGTCGCTCATCTCGTGGAGCATCGGCGCGAGCAGCGCGCCGAGGTTCGCCTCGACCTCCGGGGTCTTCGCGAACAGTCCTACGATTCCGCACATCGGCCGGCCTCCAGAGCGTCGTGTCTGCGGGGGCGAGGGGCCTTCCCATCGCCGCCGGCGGTAATGGTACAGCGGTTGGGCCTTTAGGGAAGCCCGAGGCGCAGTTCGGCGCGGATGGACTTGCCGGCCACGGTATGTCACGTCCCCACACACGGCGGGCGAGGCGATACGGTGCCGCCCGTGGCGTACGACGCGATCATCGTCGGGGGCGGGCACAACGGCCTCGCCGCCGCCGCCTACCTCGGGCGCGCCGGTCGGCGCGTGCTCGTGCTCGAGCGCCTCGGGCAGACCGGCGGCGCGGCCGTCTCCGAGCGGCCGTTCCTCGGCGTCGACGTGCGTCTCTCGCGCTACGCGTACCTCGTCTCGCTGATGCCGACCGAGCTGATCGAGGAGCTCGGGCTCAGCCTCGACCTCCGCTCGCGCGAGGTCTCGTCGTATACGCCGACCCATCGCGACGGGCGCGACACGGGACTGCTCGTGGCACGCCGCGACGCGGAGACGCAGCTCTCGATGCGGTCGCTCACGGGCTCCGACCGCGCGTGGGAGCAATGGCAGGCGTTCGGCGCCGACCTCCAGGAGATCGCGACGCGCCTGGCCCCCACGCTGCTCGAGACGCTGCCGTCGAAGGCCGACGCGCGGGCGCGCTTCCGCGATCGGCCCGACCTCTGGGAGGCGCTCGCCGAGCGCCCGCTCGGCGAATGGCTCGAGCGCGCCCTCGACGACGACCTGCTGCGCGGCGTCGCGTTCACCGACGGGCTGATCGGCACGTTCGCCTCGGCCCGCGACGCCTCGCTCGCGCAGAACCGCTGCTTCCTCTACCACGTGGTCGGCGACGGCACGGGCGACTGGAAGGTCCCGGTCGGCGGCATGGGCGCCGTCTCCAGTGCGCTCGACCGCGCCGCGCGCGCCGCCGGCGCGGAGATCCTGACCGGCGCCGAGGTGCTTGCGGTCCACGACGGGGCCGACGGCGCCGAGGTGACGTGGCGCGACCTCGACGGCGAGCACGCGGCGACCGCGCCGTGGGTGCTCGCGAACGTCGCCCCGGCGGTGCTCGCGCGCCTGCTGGACGAGGCGCCGCCCGAGCCCGCCCCCGTCGGCGCGCAGCTCAAGGTCAACATGGTGCTCACGCGCCTGCCGCGCCTGAAGAGCGGTCGCGATCCGAAGGAGGCGTTCGCCGGCACGTTCCACGTCGACGAGGGGTACGCCGAGCTCGAGGCGGCGTACCGGGAGGCGGCCGCCGGGCGGCTGCCGTCGCGCCCGCCGAGCGAGCTCTACTGCCACACGCTCACCGATCCGTCGATCATGTCGGCCGAGCTGCAGGCGAAGGGCTACCAGACGCTCACGCTATTCGGCCTCCACGCCCCGGACCGCCTGTTCGCCGACGATCCCGCGGGCACCACCGCCGCGTACCTCGAGCGCACGCTCGCGGGCTTCGAGGCGCACCTCGACGAGCCGCTGATGGATGTGATCGCGCTCGACCAGGACGGCCGCCCGTGCATCGACGCGAAGTGCCCGATCGACCTGGAGGAGCACCTCGGCCTGCCCGGCGGCAACATCTTCCACCGCGACCTGCAGTGGCCGTGGGCCGAGCAGGACGACGAGGTCGGCACGTGGGGCGTCGGCACGGGCCACGACCACGTGCTCCTCTGCGGCAGCGGCGCACGACGCGGCGGCGCGGTCTCGGGCATCGCCGGCCGCAGCGCCGCGATGCACGTGCTCGGCCGGCGCTGACGCACGCGGGCGCAGCTCCCGCGCGTCAGCGGAAGCGCGCGGGGTCGAGCAGCGGGTCGGGCTCGGCGAGCTCGCCGAGCACGTGGCCCGCGACGAGCTCGCCCGTCACCGGGGCGAGCGTGATGCCGAGGGTCCCGTGTCCCGACGCGATCACCACGCGGGGGTCGCCGGGCAGCGGGCCGATCAGCGGCATCGAATCGGCCGTCAACGGCCGCTGGCCGAGCCAGATGTGCGAGGGCTCGTCGGGCAGCGCGCCGAGGAAGCGCTCGCCCGCCTCGCGCAGCGCGTCGACGCGACGCATGTCGATCGCCTCGGGGTCGGTTCCGATCTCGAGCGTGCCCGCGATGCGCAGGCGCCCCTCGAGCGGCGTCGCCACGCAATGCGCGTCGGCGAAGTAGATGGGGCGCTGCGCGTCGGCGACCGCGCCGGCGAACTCGACGTGGTACCCCTTGGCCGGCGTGATCGGCAGCGAGACGCCGACGTCGTCGGCGAAGCGGCGCGTCCACACGCCGGCGGCCACCACGACGTGACCGGCCTCGATCGTCCCGTCCGTCGTGACGAGGCGGATGCGCGGGCCCGAGCGGTCGATGCGGATCACCTCGACGCCCTCGGCGATCGTGCCGCCGCGCGCGCGCACGCCGTCGGCGAGGCACTCGGTGAAGCGCAGCGAGTCGACGTGGCCGTCGCCGGGCGCGAGCGCGCCGTGCGTCGCGTCGCGCACCGAGGGCTCGAGCGCGGCGATGCCCTGCGCGTCGAGCTCCTCGATCGCGAGGCCCGCGTGGCGCGCCTCGTCGACGACGGCCGCCTGGCCCGCCGCCGCGTCGTCGCCGGCCCAGACGTTGAGCGTGCCGTTCATCGCCAGACCCGTCCCGAGCTCCTCGGCCCACGCGATGTGGAGCTCCGTGCTCCGCTGCGCCAGGCGGCGCAGCAGGCGCGTGCCCGTCTCGGCGCGCTCCTCGCTCAGCGACGCGACCGTGAAGCGCGCCACCCAGCCGAGCTCGCTCGGGCGTGGCCGCAGCTTCAGCGGCGCCTTCGGGTCGAGCAGGAAGCGCAGCCCGTCCTTGAGCGACGCGGGCGAGGCGGTGCGGTCCGCGTGGCTCGGGCAGACCATGCACGCGCTGCCCGCGGAGGCGCCGGCGCCCACGTGATCGCGCTCGAGCACGACGACGCCGGTGCCGCGACCCGCGAGCACGTAGGCGCAGCTGAGCCCGACGGCGCCGCCGCCGATCACGACCACATCGGCTGCGTCGGGGAGGCTCCTCACGGGCGGGATCCTACCCTCGGAGCTGGTGCTGCCGGCCGCACGGGCCGGCTACCACTTGAGCCCTCAGGTGTCGCAGGCGATCGGCACCTGGTCGAGCCACTGCGCGTCGGGCACGGCCTCCTGCAGGATCGGCTCCATGCGGCGCCGATGCGGGTTGCGGGCGAACGCGAGCTCGCGGCCGTCGTCGCGGATGAAGGCGATGCCGCCGCCGCGCAGCGCGATCGCCTGGACGCGGTCGAACGGGATCTCCGCGAACGCGCCCTCGCGCCGCACGACCGCGACGGACGTCGCCGTGATCAGCTGGTCCTCGAGCCACAAGCGGTCGCGCAGGAGGACGCCGAGGGCGATCGCGGCGAGCGCGGCCACGACGAACGCGGCGCGCGCGAGCGGATGCTCCACGCCGAGCGCGAGCGCAGCGAGCATGAC
>JBPCSR010000117.1:0-4240 GCA_051006935.1 Gaiellales bacterium | reverse complement strand
GTGCCGAACCGCACGTTTCGTCAGATATCGCCCATCACCGGACTGAGACTTATGTGGCCCGGTGCTTATCGACACCCCCCGCCTCAACGCGCTCGAGGACGAGGCGATCGCGATCCTCCGGGAGACCGCCGCCGAGGTCGCCCGGCCGGTCCTGATGTACTCGATCGGCAAGGACTCGAGCGTGCTCCTGCACCTCGCGCGCAAGGCGTTCGCACCGGCGAAGCTGCCGTTCCCGCTGCTCCACATCGATACCGGTTGGAAGTTCCGCGAGATGATCTCCTTCCGCGACGCGGTCAGCCGCGACGACGACCTCGAGCTGATCGTGCATCAGCACGCGGCGAAGCTCGATCCGTTCTCAATGCCCAGCGCCGAGTACACCCACGTCATGAAGACCGAGGCGCTCCGGGAGGCCCTCGACCGGCACGCATTCGACGCCGCGATCGGCGGGGCGCGGCGCGATGAGGAGCGCAGCCGCCGCAAGGAGCGCGTGTTCTCCGTGCGCTCCACCTCGCACACGTGGGACCCGCGCCAGCAGCGGCCCGAGCTCTGGTCGACGTGGAACACGCGCCTCACCAGCGAGCAGACGATGCGCGTCTTCCCGCTGTCGAACTGGACCGAGATCGACGTGTGGGAGTACATCCGCCGCGAAGCGATCGACGTCGTGCCGCTCTACTTCGCCGACGAGCGCCAGGTCGATCCCGTCGACGACCAGCTGATCCCCGTCGACGACGAGCGCTACGCCACCGCCACAGGGAGGAGCGGAGAGACGCGCCTCGTGCGCTTCCGCACCCTCGGCTGCTATCCGCTGACCGCGGCGGTCGAGTCGGACGCCGCTGACGTCGACGAGCTGCTACGCGAGCTTCGCGCATCTCGCCGCTCCGAGCGCAGCGGCCGCCTGATCGACGGCGACCAGCCGGCCTCGATGGAGCGCAAGAAGCGCGTCGGGTACTTCTGATGTCCGAGGTGATGCGGGCGGCGACGGTGCGTCCGGCGGCGCCGGATCAGGAGCTGATGCGGGTCGCGATCTGCGGCTCCGTCGACAGCGGCAAGTCGACGCTGCTCGGACGGCTCGTCTTCGACGCCGGGCTCGTGCCCGATGACGAGCACCCCGAGAGCGGACCGCTCGACCTCGCGCTCCTCGCCGACGGTCTCGAGGCTGAGGCCGAGCAGGGCATCACCATCGACGTCGCCTATCGTCACTTCTTCACCCAGCGGCGCTCGTACCTCTTCGCCGACGCTCCCGGGCATCTGCAGTACACGCGCAACATGGCGACCGCGGCCGCTGATGCGGAGGTCGCGATCATCGTCGTCGACGCCACCGTCGGGATCACCGAGCAGACACAGCGCCACCTCGCGATCTGCGCCGTGATGGGCGTGCCGAACGTGATCGTCGCCGTGAACAAGCTCGATGCCGTCGACGACGCGCACGAGGGCTTCAGCGCCATCACGTACGACATGATCCGCCACGCCGGCCGGGTGCGCGCGCCACTGCCGGTGTTCGTGCCCATCTCGGCGATCGACGGCGAGAACGTGACCGTTCGCTCGACCGAGATGCCGTGGTACAGCGGCGCGTCGCTGGTCGAGGCGCTCGACGCGGTCGAGCTCGACGCCGCGGATGCGGAGTCCGCCCTGCGGCTGCCCGTGCAGTCGATCCTCCGCGGCGAGGACGGCTCACGTTGGATCGCCGGCACGATCGCAGCGGGCGGCATCGCCGTCGGCGACGCGATCGGCATCGCGGGACGACCGGCGCGAGTGGCCGACGCGACGATCGATGAGATCGCAACGCCTCGCGGCGATGTGCGCTCGGCCCACGCAGGCGCAGCTGTGCGGATCCGCCTGATCGGCCACGTCGACGTCTCGCGCGGCGACATGCTCTGCGCGCCGGCCGATGCAGAGGACGGCCTCGCGCGCGCCGCGACGGTGCGGCTCGTGTGGCTCCAGGATGCCCCGCTGCGGGTTGGCGACCGCTACGTCGTGCGCGCCGGGACGCGGTGGACCTACGCCCAGGTGACCGCCGTGCAATCGGTGCTCGACCCGGCCAAGCTGAAGGAACGCGAGGGCGACGAGGTCACGGCCAACGCGATCGCGACCGCCACCGTCGAGTTCGCCCAGGCGATCCCCCTCAACGCGGTCGGCGAGCTTCGCGCGACCGGCCGGTTCCTGCTCGTGGATCCGACGACGAACGACACCGCCGCGGCCTGCATTGTCGAGACGGTCACGCGCGCCTCTCGGGCATCGCTGCGCGAAGACGCGACGATCACGCGCGCGGACCGGGCACGGCAGCTTGGACACGGCGGCGTGGTGGTGTGGTTCACCGGACTGTCGGGCGCCGGCAAGTCGACGATCGCGCACCAGGTCGAGGCCGCGCTCCACACGCGCGGGCGGCGGGTCTTCGCCCTTCACGGCGACAACCTGCGCCACGGGCTCTGCGGCGACCTCGGCTTTTCGCCTGAGGACCGCACCGAGAATCTGCGCCGCGCCGCCGAGGTCGCGCGCCTGATGCTCGACGCCGGTCTGATCGTGCTCTGCGAGTTCATCTCTCCGATGGAGATCGACCGGCGGGAGGCGCGCCGCATCGTGGGTGCGGACGACTTCGTCGAGATCCATGTGCACGCGTCGGTCGACGAGTGCATCGCGCGCGACCCGAAGGGCCTCTACCGTCGGGCACTCGCCGGTGAGCTGCGCGACTTCACCGGCGTCGATAGCCCGTACGAGGCGCCCGCAGCGCCGGACCTGCGGCTCGATACCGGGACGCTCGACGTCGCAGCGTGCGTCGACCAGGTCCTCGCGCTGATCGACGCCCGCGTCGAAGGCTGAGCCTTACCGCCCCGTCCCAGTCGCCTCGGGATCCCGCCAGAGCGCCTTCATCCACGGCGGCAGCGCGGCGCGGTCGTAGCGGAAGCGCAGGGCCGGGGCCGTGTCGGCCGCGATCAGCTGGAACGCGGACGGGGCGAGGCGCGCGAGGGTGCCGTTCCACGTGTCGAGCGGGGCGTCGATGTCCGTCGGGGTGAAGCCGTTGGCGTGCGAGCCCGCGGCGCGGTAGACGACCGGATGCGGGCCGATCGGCCGCCAGCCCGGCGCGCCCGTCCAACCGGCGCTCGTGCCGACGAGACCCTGGTGCGCCGTGACGCGCGCGGCCGCCGCGCCCGCGTCGGCGATGCGCACGACCATGCCCTCCCAGTCGTCGCGGTGGTAGCCCTGCAGCGCCGCGATCGGCGCGTGCAGCGTCCTCGAGTCGGGGTAGTAGAACCAGTACTCGACGTACGTCGCGCCCGGGCGGCGCACGACGTGCGTGAAGATCGCCGGACGGCCCGTGCCGTACGCGGCGCACCACGGCGCGCGGCAGACGGCCGGGTCGGTCGGCACGGCGGCGTCCTGCCCGTAGCGGTCGCGCTCGAGCACGAGCTCGGGGACGTAGCGGCGGATCGCGCCGCCGTACGGGTCGCTGCGCAGCGCCCAGCGGTCGTCGCGGCGGTCGGGACGGTGGCCGGGCAGCGACTCCGCGAGGTGCCGCGCGAAGGCCGGCGCGTCGGTGCCGGTGGCGAGGCCGACCACGACCGTGAGCGCGACCGCGAGTCCGATCAGGACGAGCAGCTCGAGGGTGGCCTGCGCGCGTCGCATGCCGGCACGGTGGCGCGCCGCCGCACGGCTGCGCGTGACGCACGGCGACGACGCCCGCCCACTCGCGCACGCGACCCGCACCGGCTGCGCCGAGCGGCGCGGCGCGGTCGCGCTAGAGCATCGTGGGCTCGGCCGGCTCCGTGACGATGCGCCCGTCGACCCAGTCGGCGTTCGCGTCGAACGGCTCCGTCAGCTCGACGAGCCGGCCGTCGCCACCGGGCACGAGGTCGACGAGGTCGAAGCGGCGCGCCACGAGGTCGACGTCGACCCGGTAGTCGCGCCCGCCCTGCGGCCAGCCGAAGCGGATCCGCACCGTGCGCGGCAGGTCGATGCCGATCACGTCGATCTGCACCGCGGGCGCGCCGTGCAGACCGGTCAGGAGTCCGATCGTGGCCGCCTGCGGCGACCGGTTGAAGACTTCCGCGGCGATTCCGGCGAGGTACACCTCATCGGCCTCGCGCCGGCGCGCGCGCATCAGCGTCGTCTGCGCGGCGCGCGACTGCTCGTGATCGTGCCGCTCCTGCTCGAGCCGGCGCTCCGTCTCGGCCAGCGCGGCGCGCACGGCGGCGCCCTCGGCCTCGGCGTCGGCGAGCCGCGCGGCGAGCGTGTCGAGCTCCGT
>JBPCSR010000116.1:0-13253 GCA_051006935.1 Gaiellales bacterium | reverse complement strand
TGGCATAGTGCGTGTGCGGTTTCGGCCGCCGCCCCCCCTCCACCGAAAGGCACTGCGATGCACTACTCGCACCACAACACGCAGCTGCGCTACGCGGCGCGCGTCCAGGACATCAAGCGCCTGCACACCGAGGACGGCCTGATCCCCCGCCTCGTGCGCTCGCTGCGCAAGCGCTAGACCCTCCTCGCCTCCGACCGGTGCCGGATCTCCGCGGCACCGGCCCGTCGTCAGACGGTCGCCTCGGAGACGATCATCGGGCAGACCTGATTGTCCGCCACCATGCGCGGCGCGACCACGCGCAGCGTCCCACCGCGGCGGAGCTCGCCCTCGAAGACCCGCGTCCCGTCCGTGAAGCCGCCTCTGCCGGTGCGGAGCCGCGCGATCGTGCGCCAGCTCGACCCGACCAGCCGCTGCACGTTGACGGGCACGCCGGTGACGCAGCGCGCGAATCCGTCGTCCGGCGTCATGCCGCCCGAGATCACGTGGTGATTCGACGAGCGGATGACCTCGAAGAACCTGAAGTGGCGGACGTGGAAGGCGCGCGGGCAGGTGACGTCCTGATGCACACGGCTGAACGCCGTGCCGTCGCCGAACGAGACGCGCAGCGTCATGCGGAGGTCGGGCAGGTCGCACGGCGATGGTCGGAGGAGCAGCGCGACGCGCACCGGCACGAACCCGTCGAGCAGACCGGAGCACGTGACGCGCCCGGCGGGCGATCCGTCCGAGGCGGCGAAGCGCTGGGTGCCGCAGGCGAGCGTGCGTCCGTCCGAGGCCAGCGCGCTCGCGCTACCGAGAGGTGCGCGGTTGACCTCGACCGTGATGGTGCCGTTCTCCACGTGACGCGCGCAGGTGACGGTCAGCGCGCTGGTCCCGCCGACGCTCATCGCCGCCGCCAACGTGCACTGCGAGGGCTCGGCCGCGCGTGCCGCCGCGGGCGCAAGCGCCGAGCACCAGAGCAATGCGAGGAGGCCGGCGAGCGCCAGGTGCGAGGACATCGGGCGACGGAAGCGGGGGAATGCCATCGTCATCGCACGGTAGGCCACGAAACCCCTCGGTTCGCGGCCGCGTACGTCGAACGGACTAGTGCGGGAACGCAAACTCGCCGACCAGGAAGACCAGCACGAACAGGAGCGGCAGGAGGCCCAGGAAGGCGAGCATCGCACGCTCGCCCCGGCGGACGATCGCGACCAGGGCGCAGGCGCCGCCGACGGCCATCAACCCGAGCTGGGGGAAGGCCCCGAGCGGCCCGAACAGCATCCACGCGGGCATCAGCACCGCGCCCAGCACGCCGAGCCCGAGGCCCCAGCGTCCCAGCTGCGTGCGGGGCACCCAGTACCGCCTCGGCGCCGGTGGGTCGAGCCCGGTCTCCGCGTCGTGCAGACCCATCACAATTAGGACGCTACTCCTCCCGGCTGCCGTCCGCTTCGGGTTCCCCGCAGGCGTCAGGCGCGAGCGGCGAGCAGCGCCTCGACGGTGCCGGTCACGTCGGGCGAGGCCGGGTCCACGGCCGAGTCCCAGCGCGCCACGGGCACGCCGTCGCGGTCGAGCAGGTACTTCGTGAAGTTCCACTGCGGCGGTGCGCCGATCCCCGCCGGCTCGGCGGCGAGCGCCTTGAAGACCGGGTTGGCCTGCGGACCCTTCACCGACGTGCGCGAGAAGAGCGGGAACGTCACGCCGTAGTTCGTCGAGCAGAACGACTTGATCTGCCCGTTGTCGGCGAACTCCTGCTGGAAGTCGTTCGACGGGAACCCGAGGATCACGAGGCCCTGGTCGGCGTAGCGCGTGTACATCGCCTCGAGCGCCTTGTACTGCGGCGTGAACCCGCAGTGCGAGGCCGTGTTGACGACGAGCACGACCCTGCCGCGGTACTGGTCGAGGGCGATCGGCGTGCCGTCGATGCTCGGCAGCGACCCGCGCAGCACGGGTGTGGCGCCGGCCGGCGGCGTGGGCGCCGTGACGGGCGCCTCACCGCCGACCTTCTCCGCCTTCACGGAGGCGCCGCCGCACGCGGCGAGGATGAGGACGGCGAGCAGGAGGAGCGGGAGGCCGCGGTGCACGTCCGGCTCTTCGCCGGCGCGCGCACCGCGGCCGTATCGCTAGATCGCGCCGTGGACGAAGTACCAGACGAACAGCGCGCCGACCACGTAGAGCAGCGGGTGCACGCTCTGCGGCTTGCCGCGCAGGACGGCGATCACGACGTAGGCGATGATGCCCGCGCCGACGCCGTTGGTGATCGAGTACGTGGCGGGCATGATCAGGATCGTCAGCAGCGCTGGCAGCGCCATGCCGAGGTCGTCCCACTCGATGCCGCGCAGCTGGCCGAGCATCAGCGCGCCCACGATGACGAGCGCCGGGGCGGTCGCCTCCGGCGGGATCACGCCGGCGATCGGCGACAGGAACATCGCCGCGAGGAACAGGAGGCCGGTGATCACCGAGGTGAAGCCGGTGCGGCCGCCCTCGCCGATGCCCGAGGCGCTCTCGATGTACGTCGTATTCGACGACGACGACGTCACACCGCCAAGCGAGGCGGCGAGGCCGTCGACGAGCAGGATCTGCTTGAGCTTCGGCATCGAGCCCGTGCTCTCGTCCACGAGATTCGCCTTGCGGCCGAGCGCGACGGCGGTGCCCATCGTGTCGAAGAAGTCCGAGAGCATCACCGCGATCACCACTGCGGCGGCCGTCCAGAAGCCGAGCGCGCTGACGAAGTCGAAGTTGAAGTTCCCGACCAGCGAGAAGTCGGGCGTCGACACCCACGAGGACGGCAGGCTGGCGCTGTTCGCCCACTCCGTGCCGTCGCTCGTGCTGTTGATGATCACCGCGACGATCGTCGAGGCGACGATCGAGATCAGCAGCGCGCCCTTGATGCCGCGGACGATCAGCACCGCGGCGAGCACGAGGCCGAACACGAACACGGCGGTGTGCCACGACACGAGGTCGCCCGTGATGATCGACACGCGCGAGTCGCCCTCCGGCGCGGACAGCACGATGCCGGCGTCGTGCAGGCCGATGATCGCGATGAACGCGCCGATGCCGGCGCCGATCGCACGTCGCAGGCCGTCGGGGAACGCGATCATGATCTTCTCGCGCAGGCCGACGATCACGAGCAGGGCGATGATCAGGCCCTCGACGACCATCACGCCCATCGCCGCGGGCCAGGTGAGGCCCTGGGCGCCGACGAGGCCGAACGCGACGAAGGCGTTGAGCCCGAGCCCGGCCGCGATCGCGAACGGGACGTTGCCGATCAGCCCCATCGCGATCGTGCCGATCGCCGCGGCGAGCGCGGTGACGGTGAGCACCGCGGGGAACTCCAGCTGCACGCCCGTGCTGTCCTTGAGGGACCCGAGGACGGCCGGATTGACGAAGAGGATGTACGCCATCGTCGCGAAGGTCACGAGTCCGGCGATCACCTCCGTTCGGATCGTGGATCCGCGCTCTGTGATCCGGAAGAAGCGGTCGAGCGATCCGCCAGCCGGTGGAGAAGTGGTAGCCATGCCGCGACGGTAGAAACGGCGTCGGACGGACCGGCTCCCCCGCGGGCCTGCGGCAGGCCCGCGGCTAGCCCGCGGGGAGGTACTCGTTCGTGTAGTACGCCGACGGCGCCTGCACGGCCTCGAGCTGGCCGATGCCGACCAGCGCCTGGCCGAGCTCCGTCCACTGCTGGTCGTCCTCGGTCAGGAGCGAGCCGTCGGGATGGCGCATGTACTTCGCGGTGTCGGTCCAGCCGGCGAGGTTGTAGGCGTGCGAGCCGCCGTTTTCGGGGTACGCCTGCTCGTAGAGCGCGACGGCCTCGTCGGGGTTGTCGATCGCCCACGCGGTGGCCTTGGCGATCGCGGCCATGAACGCCTTGGCCGCGGCCGGGTTGGCCTTCAGCCACGCGCTGTTGCCGGCGTACACCCAGATCGGGACGTCGGGCGCGCCTGCGTCGGTGCCGAGCAGCACGCCCGGCTGCTTGCCCGTCGCGTCCTCGATGGCCGGAATCAGGTAGTTCGTCGTGTTCGTCGCGACGTCGACCTTGCCCTTGAGCAGCAGCGGGGCGTCGTTGGTCACGGTGACGATCTTCACGTCCTTGTCCGTCAGCCCGGCGTCCTTCAGGACGAACGGCAGCATCGCGTTCGTCCACGTGTCGCCGAAGCCCGAGATCGTCTCGCCCTTCAGATCGTTGACTGCGACCGTCGTCCCGGGCTGCGAGAAGAGGCCCCAGTTGTTCGACGTCGTGTAGTCGCCGATCGAGATGACGGGGACCTGCTGCGCGGCGGCCGCGGCGATATCGGTCGTCGTGACCATGCCGAGGTCGGCGTCGCCGGTGCCGAGCACCTTGGTGGCGGTCGCCGTGTCGGGCGGGAGCGACAGCGACACGTCGAGGTTGGCGTCGGCGAAGTAGCCCTTCGACTGCGCCACCACGATCGGGACGCTGAGAAAGTCGATGCTCGGCCAGAAGTAGACGAGGCGCACCTTGGTCGGCGCGCCGCCCGTGCTGGCGGCGCTCGACGATGTGCTCGAGGACGAACCGCCGCACGCCGCGGCGACGAGCCCGACGGCGAGCGCGAGGGCGAGGATCACGAGGCGGTGGTGCTTCACTGGGCGTTCTCCGGGGCGTTCGGCGCTTGGCGGAAACGTAGCCGACGGCGCGTGGCCCGGTACCGCCAGGGCGTGGCGACGTGCTCGACGAGGACGACGAGCAGGAACCAGCCGATGCCGATCGCCGTCATCACGAGCGTCGTGCCCCAGACGGCGGCCGTGTCGAGGTTGCCGTTCGCGGTGCGCTGGTAGCCGGCCAGCGACTGGCCCGTGCTCGCCACGAGCTCGCCGATGATCGCGCCCGTGACCGCGTAGGTGGCCCCGATCTTGAGGCCCGAGAAGAGCGGTGCGACCGTCGCCGGGATGCGGATCAGCAGGAACACGCGCCAGCGGCTGCCGCCCATCACGTGCGCGAGGTTGATCAGGTCGCGGTCCACGTTCGCGAAGCCGTCGAGCACGCTGACGGCGACCGGGAAGAACACGATCCACGCGACGATCACGATCTTCGGTCCGAGGCCGAACCCGAGCAGCAGGACGAGCGGCGCGGCGAGCGCGATCACCGGCACGGCCTGCGAGGTGATCAGCACGGGGTAGATCAGGTTCTGCACGACGCGGGCCTGCGCCATCAGGACCGCGAGCACGAAGCCCAGCGCGGCGCCGATCGCGAAGCCGTACACCGTCTCGCGGACCGTGGCGAACGTGAGCGGCCAGATCTCGCTCCAGCCGTCGCGCACAGCCGCGAGCGCGTCGAGCGGGGAGGGCGCGACGAACGGGTCGACGGCGAAGCCGCGGATGATCAGGTCCCAGAGGACGAAGACCAGCAGGATCGAGGCGATCGGGACGACGATCACCTTGGCCGTCGCGCCCCAGCTCATGCCGCCGCCCCCATCAGCCTCGCGAGGATGCGCTGCTTCGCCGTCACGAAGCCCGCGTCGACGAGCACGTCGAGCGTGCGCGGCCGCGGCAGCCCGATCGTAAGCTCGTCGACGACGCGACCGGGGCGCGGGCTCATCACGAGCACGCGGTCGGACAGGAAGACCGCCTCGTCGACGTCGTGCGTGACGAACACGACGGTGCGGCCCGTCTCGGCCCACACCTCGAGCAGCCACTCCTGCATCTCGAAGCGGGTCTGCGCGTCGAGCGCGCCGAACGGCTCGTCGAGCAGGAGGACGTCGTGGTTCGTCGCGAGGGTTCGCATCAGCGCGACGCGCTGGCGCATGCCGCCGCTGAGCGCGTGCGGGTAGTGGTCGAGGAAGTCGCCGAGGCCGTAGCGCCGCGCGAAGGAGACGGCCTGCGTGCGGTCCGCCTCGGCGACGCCGCGCGTGAGGGCGGCACCGAGCGTGATGTTGCCGATCACGCTGCGCCACGGCACGAGCAGGTCCCTCTGCAGCATGTAGCCGACGTTGCCGGCCGTGCCCGTGACGTCGCGGCCGTCGATCAGCACGCGTCCCTCGTCGGGGGCGGTCAGGCCCGAGACGATGTTGAACAGGGTCGACTTGCCGCAGCCCGAGGGGCCGACGAGCGACACGAATGCGCCCGGCTCGACGGCGAGCGAGGTGGGGGCGAGCGCCTGCGTGTCGCCGAACGCGCGTCCCACGCCGTCGAGCTCGAGCTTCGGCGTCACCGCGCGACCTCCGTGGAGACGTCGGCGCCGGCGTCGCGCAGCAGCGCGGAGTACGGGCACGTGGCGTCGGCCGCCTCCATCGCCGCGCGCAGCGCGTCGCGCGACACGCCGTCGACGTCGGCGTCGACGGTCAGCGTGGCGTGCGCCACCCGGAAGCCGCGCTCGGCGTCTTCCGTCAAGGCGATGCGGCAGCGCACCGCGAGCCGGCCCGGCGGCACCTCGGCGTTGGTCAGCACCGACGCGAGCGCCATCGCGTAGCAGCCGGCGTGGGCCGCGGCGAGGAGCTCCTCGGGCGACGTCTCGGCGCCCGGCTCGCCGATGCGCGTGGGCAGCGAGAAGGCGAGATCTGCGAACGCGGAACTCGAGCCGGAAGCGAGCCGCCCGGTGCCGCGCGCGAGGCTCCCCTCCCAGGTCGCAGTCGCCTCGCGTTCGATCGCCATGGGCGGCAGTCTACGTCGGACGCGTCCTCAGACCGGATCGCGGTACAGCGGCGTCGTCGAGCAGTGCATGCCGCCGCCGTTGAGGTGCACCTTGTCGTACGGCAGGATCTCGATCTTCACGCCGCGGCGCTCGAGCTCCGTCATCGTGCGGTCGGACGCGCCCGGCGGCATCAGGTAGTCGCGCGGCGCCACGGTCAGCCCGTTGACGATCCAGCCGTCATCGCGCGGCGTCATCTCGACCGTCTCGATGCCGAGCTCGCGCAGCAGCTCCAGGAACGAGTACGGCAGGTTCATCGGGTTGACGAGCGCGAGATCCGCGTCGATCATCGCGAAGGCGACGTCGATGTGGATGTCGTAGCCCGTGAGGTCGATCACGTGCAGCGTCACGCCCTGGCTCGCGAGCACCTCGCCCACCTGCTTCGCGCCCTCGCGGTTGACGCGCACGCCCGTGCCGATCACCGCGTTCGCGTCGTTCAGCCACGCGAACGTGCCGCCCTCCATCACCGCGGTGCCCGAGAGGGTGCGCAGGATCGGGACGCCGAGCGCCGCAAGGGTCTGCGACGTGACGCGCTCCTCGCCGCGGCGGATGCGCGTGCCCATGCGGTTCACGATCGCGCCGCCCTTGACCATGATCAGCGGGTCACGGGTGTAGACGGCCTTGAGGTGCGTGGGCCCGACGCCCTGCTGGTACACGACCTCGACGTCGCGCCGCTCGAGCGCCGCGACGAACGCGTCGTGCTGGGCCTGCATCTCCGGGATGTCCGGCGGCTCCTCGCTCTGGAAGTACCAGTGCTCGGCGAGGTCGCCGTACGAGCCGATCGACTCGATGCGCTTGGACGGGTCCA
Source organism: Gaiellales bacterium (assembly GCA_051006935.1). Lineage (GTDB taxonomy): Bacteria > Actinomycetota > Thermoleophilia > Gaiellales > F1-60-MAGs149 > F1-60-MAGs149. The sequence goes on along the minus strand of JBPCSR010000116.1, from coordinate 5,826 downwards.
CGATCTCCATTTCGGGGCCCGGGCGGTGCATGAGGATCGTGCGAATCCGGCCCACATCGTTCGACAGGCCCCAGACGCGGCCCCACGTGGCCTCCATCTCGGCCGGGTCCTCGTGCGGCGGATCGCCGCCGATGGCGAACATCCTGACCGTCTCGTTGTAGACCCACGCGGGGTCCATCGGCTCGCTCATCGTCCCCTCCGGGTCGCGTGCGGGGAGCCTACAGGACGGCGCGAAGGCGGCGGACCTGCGGCAAATCCCGCCCGCGCCAGCCGGCACGCCCCGATCCTCCTACACTTTCCCCGATGACAATCCTGGGAGGGATCCGCATGGACAACTGGAAGCGCCGCAGCGCGCTCCTCACGATGGCGCTGATCACCGTCGTCGCAATGATCGCCGCAGCCTGCGGCGGTTCGGGCTCGTCGAGCTCCAGCTCCGGCGGCTCGTCGTCGGCGGCGGACACCGGCGCGATCCCGGCCGTCCAGAAGGACGACGCGATCGCCGCGATGGTCCCGGCCGACATCGCGTCGAAGGGCTCGCTGACCGTCGCCACCGATGCGACGTACCCGCCCGCCGAGCTGTTCGCCGAGGACGGCCAGACGATCGAGGGCATGGACATCGACCTCGGCACGGCCATTGGCGAGGTGATGGGCGTCAAGTGGAACTTCGTCAACGCCGGCTTCGACACGATCATCCCCGGCATCCAGGCGAAGAAGTACGACGTCGGCATGTCGGCCTTCACCGACACGAAGGAGCGTGAGAAGGTCATCGACTTCATCACGTACTTCACCGCCGGCACGAGCTTCATGACGTCGGCCGACGGCGGCCCCACGATCAACTCGATCGAGGACGTCTGCGGCCTCACGGTCGCGTACGAGAAGGGCTCGACGTCCGCCGAGGCGGCGATCGCGCAGGGCAAGAAGTGCGTTGCGGCCGGCAAGCAGGACGTGAAGGCCGTGGCCTTCCCCGACCAGAACGCCGTGAACCTCGCGGTGGCGTCGAAGCAGGCCGACTTCGCGATGGCCGACACGCCGACCCTCGAGTGGATCGCGCTCAAGTCGGACGGCAAGCTCAAGGTCGTCGGCACGTCGTTCGACGATGCGCCCTACGGCATCGCCGTCCCGAAGGACGGCGGCCTCGCGCAGCCGACGCTCGAGGCGATCAAGAAGCTGATGGCCGATGGCACGTACGCCGCGATCCTGAAGAAGTGGGGCGTCGAGAGCGGCGCCATCACCGATCCGGGCATCAACAAGGCGATCTTCTAGCGCCGCACGGGCGGCCCGGGCAGCGCGCCCGGGCCGCCCGACCCGCGCCGCTCCCGCGTTGCGGGTAGACTCCCCGCCGAGAGAGAGGGGCACCGCTTGGCGGTCGAGGAGCAGAGCGAGCAGCGCGAGGTGATGCCGCCGATCAAGGCGATCCCCGCGCGCCATCCGTGGCGCTGGGTGTCCGCCGTCGTCGTGCTCGCGCTCGGCGTGTGGTTCGCGTCGAGCGTCGTGACGAACCCGAACTTCGGGTGGTCGACGGTCTGGGAGTACATGTTCGCCGCGCCGATCATGCGCGGGCTCGTGATCACGATCGAGCTGACGGTGCTATCGATGGTGCTCGGCGTGGTGCTCGGCATCATCCTCGCCGTCATGAAGCTCTCGGCGAACCCGATCGTCCGGGGCGCCTCCGAGCTGTACATCTGGTTCTTCCGCGGCACGCCGCTGCTGGTGCAGGTGATCTTCTGGTTCAACCTCGCCGCGCTCTACCCCGTGATCCACGTCGGCCTGCCGTTCCTGCCGCCGGTCTGGGAGGGCAGCGCGAACGTGCTGATCACGCAGTTCACCGCCGCGCTGCTCGGCCTCGCCCTGAACGAGGGCGCGTACATGGCCGAGATCGTGCGCGGCGGCATCATCGCCGTCGACGAGGGGCAGACGGAGGCCGCGCAGGCGATCGGCATGACGCGCGGCCAGACGCTGCGCCGGATCGTGCTGCCGCAGGCGATGCGCGTGATCGTGCCGCCGACCGGCAACGAGACGATCTCGATGCTCAAGAACACGTCGATCATCTCGGTGATCGGCTACGCGGAGCTGCTCTACTCGGCGCAGATCATCTACGCCCGGACGTACGAGACGATCCCGCTCCTGATCGTCGCGAGCCTCTGGTACCTGATCATGACCAGTGTCATGTACGTCGGGCAGTACTACATCGAGCGGCACTTCGCCAAGGGCGCGCTGCGCAACCTGCCGTTGACGCCGTTCCAGAAGCTGAAGATGAAGTTCGGGGGGCAGCACCCGTGACGGCTGGCGTCCCGATGGTCCAGGCGCGCGGCCTGCGCAAGTCGTTCGGACGTGTCGAGGTGCTGCGCGGCATCGACTTCGAGGTGCAGCCGGGCGAGGTGGCCTGCATCCTCGGTCCATCGGGCTCCGGCAAGTCGACGTTCCTGCGCTGCATCAACCACCTCGAGAAGATCAACGCGGGCGAGCTGTCCGTCGACGGCGAGCTCGTCGGCTACGTGCGCAAGGGCGACAATCTGCACGAGCTCAAGGAGAACGAGGTGGCGCGCAAGCGCGCCGAGATCGGGATGGTCTTCCAGCGCTTCAACCTGGTCCCGCACATGACCGCGCTCGGCAACATCATGGTCGGGCCGACGGTGGTGCGGGGCGAGTCGAAGAAGGTCGTGCGCGAGCGCGCCCAGGCGCTGCTCGAGCGTGTCGGCCTCGGCGACCGCGGCGACGCCTACCCGACGCAGCTCTCCGGCGGCCAGCAGCAGCGCGTCGCGATCGCGCGCGCCCTGGCGATGGAGCCGAAGCTGATGCTCTTCGACGAGCCGACCAGCGCCCTCGACCCCGAGCTCGTCGGCGAGGTGCTCGAGGTGATGCGCGGCCTCGCGAAGGACGGCATGACGATGATCGTCGTCACCCACGAGATCGGCTTCGCCCGCGAGGTCGGCGACACGCTCGTCTTCATGGACGAGGGCGTGATCGTCGAGGCCGGCGCCCCGCGCACCGTCATCGACGCGCCGCAGCACGAGCGCACGAAGGCGTTCCTCTCCAAGGTGCTGTGACGCCGCGGGGCCGGGCCCCGCAGGTTCACTCGACGTCGGTCAGGCCGTTGGCGCGCATCGCGCGGCGGTAGTTGACCGCCACCGCGTCGAACTTGAGGTGCAGCTCGTCGGCGAGGTCGAAGGGCACCTTCTCGGGGCGCTGGGATTCGACGACGACCTGGTCCTGGTTGAAGATCACGTCCTCGAACTCCTGCAGTACCGAGTCGGGCTGATCGAGGTTGTAGTTGCGGCCGATCACGACGTAGCCGCGGCTGGTGTCGGGGCCGCATGGCTGCGACGAGAAGAGATAGACCATGCCCTCGTCGCCGCCCCAGCCGAGCCGCAGGGCGATCGTGTACGGCAGGTGCAGCTCGTAGCGCGAGCGGCGCGTCTTCACCTCGAGCTCGTCGTTCGCGAACACCGGGAAGTCGTCGGTGTTGCCGGCCTCGGGGCGCACGACGGCGTAGTGCAGGACGTGGCCCTCGACGGTGACCTCGTGCTCGGGCACGACCGGGCGTTCGGGGTCGCCGAGCAGGCCGGGGTGCACCCACGGGAAGTGGCCGAAGTCGGTGAAGTTCTCGAGCTGGCGCGACGAGTCGGACTGCCACTCGTACGGACCCGTGTTCACGAGGACCCAGCCCTCGGTCTCGAATTCGGGGATCTCCGGGATGTCCCAGCGCGGCTCGTCGAGCGACACCCAGATCAGCCCGTAGCGCTCCTGGCAGTGGTGCGCCGCGATGCGCGCCTTGGCCGGCACCTTGGTGGGATCGGCGAGTTGGGGGATGGCGGTGCAGCGACCATCGGTCGCGAAGCGCCACGCGTGGTAGGGGCACACGAGCTCGTCGCCCTCGACGCGCCCGAGCGACAGCGCGGTGCCGCGGTGGATGCAGAGGTCGCTCGTGGCGTGCGCCACGCCGTGCGAGTCGCGCCAGAGCACGAGTGGTTCGCCGAGCAGGTCGGCGGGGATCGGCGCATCGCCGAGCGCGCTCGCGAACGAGACGGGGTGCCAGTGATGGCGCAGCGCCTTGGCGTTGCCACGAGCGGAGGGGGAACGGGTTTCGGTGGCGCCCATGCCGGGAGTATCGCGCACCGCGGCGGGTGGCGGGGGTTGCGGCGATCATACGGCGGTGATGCGCTCCGAACCCGCACCCCGCGCACGCGCCGACGTCCTCGCCGCGCTCGGTGAGGGGCGCTTCGACCTCGTCGTGGTCGGGGCAGGCGCGATCGGCGCGGCGACGGCCTGGGCGGCGGCGCGCGCGGGCGCGCGCGTGGCGGTGATCGACCGCGGCGACCTCGCGGCGGCGACGTCGAGCGCGTCGACCAAGCTCCTGCACGGGGGCCTCCGCTATCTGGCCATGGGCGATGTCGGCCTCGTCCGCGAGGCGCACCGCGAGCGCTGGCGCAACGCGACGTCGATCGCACCGCACCTCGTCGATCCGCTCGCGTTCATCGTGCCGCTGCACGGCACGTCGCGACGGGAGGCCCTTCGCCTGCGCGCCGGCGTCGGCGTGTACGGCGCGCTGTCGCGCTGGCGCGACGGCAGGAGCGGCCGCATCGACCTGGCTGCCGCGGGCCGGCTCGCGCCGGGCCTCGCCACGGACCGGCTGACGGGTGCGCTCGTGTACCACGACCACCGCACCGATGACGCGCGGCTCGCGCTCGCCGCGTTCGATGCCGCAGCCGAGCTGGGCGCGATCGTCGCCAACCACGTCGAGGTCACGGGCCTGCGCACGCTGGCCGGCCAGATCTGCGGGGTGGAGGCCGTCGATCGACTGACCGGCGCGCCCGTCGAGATCGACGCGGCGACCGTCGTCAACGCCTCCGGCCCGTGGATCGACGAGATCCGGCGCCTCGAGAACGCGCGGGCCGAGCCGTCGGTGCGCCTGTCGAAGGGCGCGCATCTCCTGCTCGACGTGGATCGGCCGTGGCGTGCGGCCGTCACCACGCCGCTCGCCGGGGGGCGCGTCGCGTTCGCGATCCCGTGGCGGGACATGCTGCTGCTCGGCACGACCGACGCGCCGTACGACGGCGACCCGGCCGAGGTGCAGGCGGAACACGGGGATCAGGAGCAGATCCTCGCGGAGGCCGCGATCGCGCTCGCCGCGGAGGCGATCGACCCCGCGCGCGTGCGCACGCGCTTCGCCGGCCTGCGCGTGCTGCCGCTCGGCGACGGCTCGACCAGCAGCTCGCGCCGCGAGACGGTGATGACGCGCGGCACGCGCGGCATGCTCAGCGTGGCGGGCGGCAAGCTCACGACGTGGCTCGCGATCGGCGACGCCGTCGCGCACGAGGCGATCGGCGATGCGGGGTTCCTGCCCGTGCCGGCTGGACCGGTGCCGAGCGCCGTCGATCCGATCGCCTTCGCCGGCGAGCTCGCCCAGCGCTTCCCCGCCGTGCCCGACGAACTGCGGACGCGCCTGCTGCGCCGCTACGGACGGGCTGCGGCGGACATCCTCGCAGCCGCTGGCGACGCACCGGCGACGCTTCCCGGCGCCGACGTCCTCGTCGCCGAGGTCGAGCACGTGGTGGCCCGCGAGTGGGCGCTGGACGCCGACGACGCGATCCGCCGCACCGGCCTCTGGGTGCGCGGCCCGGTCGGCGAGGAGACGCGGGCGGCTTGCGCCGCGGCATCGCCCGCCGGGTAGTATTCGCTCCGCGTCGGCGACGGCGCCTCGCCCTCTTAGCTCAGTGGTAGAGCACCTCCATGGTAAGGAGGGGGTCCGGGGTTCAATCCCCCGAGAGGGCTCTGGGGCTGTTTGAAGCCCGCTTTGCAGATCTTCAGGGGAAACTTTCCCCCGGT